>JBFYPW010000045.1:0-17407 GCA_041303115.1 Flavobacterium sp. | reverse complement strand
GCACCTAACGATTTTCTTATGCCAATTTCTCGTGTTCTTTCGGAAACGGAAACCAACATTATATTCATCAAGGCTATTGTTGATCCAAATATGGTAATAGCACCAATTGCTACAGCAGCAATGTTAATTATCGCAATGTTTTCTCCTAATTTTTGAATTAAATCGTCACTGCGTTTGATACCGAAGTTTTCTTTCTCTACCGGATTTAATTTTCTTACACGACGCATTGTTAACGTTGCATTATCAACAGATTCGTTTAATAATTGCTTGTTGTTAATTTTTACGGCTATATCATAATTTATATTCGGTTGCGAAAAAATGGAACGTCCAATTTGTATTGGAACGATAATTCGTAAGTCTTGATTGTTTCCAAAAGTAGCTCCTTTTTCTTTCAATAATCCAATTACTTTAAATTTAGCACCTCTAACAGATATGGTTTTGTCAATTGGATTGACACCTTCAAACAGACCATCTTTGAAATTTGCCCCAACAATACACACATAATTATTATTATCTACGTCAAAAGAATTGAAATTTCGACCTGATTCCAACTCGAAACCATTATTTGGAATAAAATTTTCGTCAGCACCCAACACAGTAATTTCTGGATCTGTTTTTTTATTGTCAAATTTTACTTCTGCATTCGCTGATGCTGTAAATGAAAGCGATGTAGCTGTAAATGGAAATTCAAATTTATCTTTAAATGCCTTGGCTTGCGGATAGCTAATGATTGGATTTATTTTTTGATCACCATCATTTCGGTTAATTTGTTCCGAAAAATCATATTGACTTATAGAAAACGTATTGGCACCCATAGAAGCGAAATTCCCAAATAAATTATTTTCTAAAGCTTTGGTTAAAGTTAAAATTCCTACTAAAAAAGTAATCCCAATAACAATGATAAACACTGTTAAAAAGGTCCGTAACGCTTGGCTTCTAATAGAATCAATAGCAATTTTCGTATTTTCTTTAAATAATCCAATCATGACTATTTGACTACCTTTTGTTTTAAATGTTACATGATTTTGGAAAAGAATATAGAAAATAGAATGCAAAAAATAGATTTAGACTTTTTTGGAACACAGATTGAACAGATTTAATAAATTATTAAAATTTCTCAAATCTGTGTTGTAACAATTTATAATTCAATATTGCCATTGATTTTTGTCATTGATTTTTGCGAATCCATTTAAAAGTCAGATATTTGTAATCTATTAGATATACATTATATAATTTTTCAATATACAATTAAAAAAATGGCATCAAAACCTAGTATTCCTAAAGGAACTCGCGATTTTTCATCTACAGAAGTAGCTAAACGAAATTATATATTTTCTATTATAAAATCTAATTTTGAACAGTTTGGTTTTCAACCTATTGAAACACCTTCTTTTGAAAATTCGGATACTTTAATGGGGAAATATGGGGAAGAAGGCGATAGACTGATTTTTAAAATATTGAATTCAGGGGACTATTTAGATAAAGTATCAGATGAAGATTTAACGGCTAAAAATAGTAGAAAAATAACGACTCAAATATCTGAAAAAGCCTTACGTTACGATTTAACCGTGCCTTTCGCACGTTATGTTGTGCAACACCAAAACGAATTAGAATTTCCATTTAAAAGATATCAAATCCAACCCGTTTGGCGTGCAGATAGACCACAAAAAGGACGTTTTAGAGAATTTTTTCAATGCGATGCCGATGTAGTAGGGAGCAATTCACTATGGCAAGAAGTGGAGTTTGTACAATTGTACGATACTATTTTTACTGCTTTAGGTTTAAAAGGGGTACACATTAAAATTAACAATCGTAAAATATTATCTGGAATTGCAGATGTAATTGGCGCTTCAGATAAATTAGTTGATTTTACAGTTGCTTTAGATAAATTAGATAAAATTGGCGAAGACGGTGTGAAAAAAGAAATGCTTGAAAAAGGTATTTCCGAAGCAGCCATTGAAAAAGTGCAGCCGCTTTTCAATTTTACAGGAACCATTCCAGAAAAAATAGAAAAATTAGCCACGCTTTTAGCTTCTTCAAATGAAGGTTTAAAAGGTGTTGAAGAATTGAAATTCATCTGTAATGCTATTAACGAATTAGGTTTAAAATCGGCAAATTTAGACGTCGATGTTACTTTAGCTCGTGGTTTAAACTACTACACTGGTGCCATTTACGAAGTAGGCGCTCCAACAGGTGTTGCAATGGGTTCCATTGGTGGTGGTGGTCGTTACGACGATTTAACCGGAATATTTGGATTAAAAAACATGAGTGGGGTAGGAATTTCTTTCGGATTAGATCGAATTTATTTGGTTTTAGAAGAATTAGGTTTGTTTCCAGAAACAGTAACTACGACTTCAAAAGCGTTATTTATAAATTTTGGTGAAGCCGAAACGTTATTTTCTTTAAAAGCCATTTCGCAACTTAGACAAGATAATATTAAAGTAGAAATGTATCCTGATGCCACAAAAATGGCAAAACAATTTCAATTTGCTGAGAAAAAAGGCATTCAATTTGCGATTTTAGTTGGGGAAGAAGAAATGAAACAAAATCAATATAAAATTAAAGATTTGGTTTCTGGTGAACAAGAAACGGTTTCGTTAGATCAATTAAAAGAAAAATTAAAATAAATTACTAGATAGAAACACAGATTTCACAGATTAACACGGATTTTAATTTGTGTCAATTTGTGAAAATCTGTGTAAAATAAAATAGAATGAAGAAATACTTCCAAGAATTCAAATACAATTTCAATTTAGCGTTACCTGTAATTTTAGGTATGGTAGGTCATACGTTAGTTGGAGTAGTAGATAATATTTTTGTAGGACAATTAGGTTCTACAGAATTAGCGGCGGTTTCTTTAGGAAATAGTTTCGTGTTTATTGGAATGTCAATTGGAATTGGATTTTCTACAGCCATCACACCAATTATAGCGGAATTTGATAGTACAAAAGATAGAGAAGGCGGAAGAACTGCTTTTCAAAACGGATTAATTTTATGTACCATTTTAGGCTTTGGATTGTTCTTTTTATTGCTTTTTGCCAAACCTTTGTTGTCATATATGAACCAACCAGCCGATGTAGTAAAATTAGCCAAACCTTTCTTGGATATTGTTGGTTTCTCATTGGTGCCTCTTGTGATTTTTCAAGCATATAAGCAGTTTGCAGACGGAATGAGTGAAACCAAATATTCTATGTATGCCACAATTTACGGGAATATTATTAATGTAGTTATTAACGCTTTATTGGTTTTTGGATTGTTTATGTTTCCAAAAATGGGTATTGTTGGCTCTGCGATTGGAACATTAATCGCTCGTATATTTATGGTCATTTACATGCACTATATATTGTCTAAAAACGAAAAATTCAAATCCTTTTTCAAGAATTTTGGATGGCAATCTTTTCAAAAAAGTGTTTCAGATAAAATTATTAAGTTGGGTATTCCTTCTTCGTTACAAATGTTTTTTGAGGTAGCTTTATTTACTGGTGCCATTTGGTTGTGTGGTATGATAGGAACTACCAGTCAGGCAGCCAATCAGATTGCATTAAGTTTGGCTTCGCTAACCTTTATGTTTGCGATGGGATTAAGTGTTACAGCTATGATACGTGTAGCCAATCAGAAAGGATTGAATGATTATAAAAAACTAAATACGGTAGCCCATTCTATATTTCTAATGGCTCTTATTTTAGAAATTATTTTTGCAGTGGTTTTTATGTTAGGAAGTCAAATTTTTCCTTCGTTTTTTGTAAATTCAGAAATGGCATTAAATGCATCTGAAATTAAAGAAGTACTTTCGGTATCATCCAAATTATTAATAATTGCTGCATTTTTCCAAATTTCAGATGGAATACAAGTAGTAGTATTAGGTGCATTACGTGGTTTACAAGATGTAAAAGTCCCCATGTATTTAACCTTTATTGCGTATTGGATAATAGGTTTTCCAATATCTATTTATTTAGGATTATATACATCGTTAAAAGCGGAGGGTGTTTGGATTGGTTTATTATCCGGATTAACAGCTGCCGCATTGATGCTTTACTTGCGATTTAGATTTCTATTAAAATTACATAGATAAAAGTTAAAAGATAAAAGATAAAAGAGGAATGACAAAAGATTCGTACTTTTGAAAATTCAAAATTTATAATTTACAATTCAAAATTTAAAACATGGAATTACCAAAATTTGTAATAGGGGACAACACTGATTTTCCTGATGATATTTTTGTCATTCATTTAGAATATCCAAGATTTTTCATCAATCTTAAAGACGATTCAGTTGAATTTTTAGAAGATGTTGAAGAAGAAGACCAAACCGAATTAGAAGCCGAAATGGAACATTTAATTACGCTTGCTGGCGAATTTTATGACCGAGAAATGGAACGCTACGAAAAAGCATAAAAAATACCGATAGTTTATCTATCGGTTTTTTTTAATCTTATACTAAAAGTCCGAGAAATCTAATTATCTAAGAAGTCTAATACGTCTAACCTAAGAACTACAACTTAACATAGAACTTCCAATTTTTTGTCTTGCCCAATCGGGTCTTTTTGCAAACCATTTTTCAAATTCGGGTTGTTCCTCATACGGATGCAAAAGCAGTTTGTATAATTCATTTAATAACGAATAATCTTCTTTTTCTGCTAATTCAATCGCCATTTGTGCCATATAATTTCGTAAAACATATTTTGGATTCACCGAATTTTGTAGTGTTTTTCGCTCGTTATCTGAAAGTAGTTCTTTATTTAAAAGTGTTACATAATGTGCAAACCAAAAATGCCAAGTTTCTAAAATAATTCCTGTAACTTCTTCAGGTTTGTAAAACGCTTCAGTAACTTTTGCTACACAAGCTTCACTTGTATCTGTTTTTTTAATCTGATTTAGTTTTCTAAAAAAAATCGTATAATCAGTTTCTGTTTGTTCTAAATTATATAGCAATTGTTGAATCAGATTTTCGTTTTCGTCATTTTTTAATGTAATACCCAATTTTTTCAACATCATTTCTAAAAAATCTTCATCGTATTTTTTGGCATAATCATTTAGAATTTCTTCTAAAGGTGTTGCTTCTTCAATTAGTGGATATAACGCATTTGCCAATTGATATAAATTCCATAATGCAATATTCGATTGGTTACCAAATCGGTATCTTTTGCCTGCTGCATCAGTCGTATTAGGTGTCCAATTCGGGTTGTAATCTTCAAGCCACCCATAAGGTCCGTAATCAATTGTGATGCCGTGAATACTCATATTATCGGTATTCATTACCCCGTGTACAAAACCTACACGTTGCCAATCAAGTAGTAATTCTCTTGTTTTTTCGGCAATAGTTTTAAAAAATGCAAGGTATTTTTCTTTTCCTAATGTATTAATTTCAGGATAATAATTTGTAATCGTATAATCGGTAAGTAATTTTAAATTTTCAATATCATTTTGAGACGACAACAATTCAAAACTTCCAAATCGAATAAAACTTGGCGCAATTCTACAGACAATTGCCCCTTTTTCTAATGCTGCATTTCCGTCGTACATCACATCTCGAACCACTTCATCGCCAGTAGAAACTAAAGATAAAGAACGTGTTGTTGGAACACCCAAATGAAACATTGCTTCGCTACACAAATGTTCACGAATTGAGGAACGCAATACAGCCAATCCGTCAGCTCGTCTGGAATAGGGTGTAGGACCTGCGCCTTTTAATTGTAATGTAAATAACTGATTGTTATGTTCAATTTCGCCCAAAACTATAGCTCTTCCATCTCCAAGTTGTCCTGCCCAATTTCCAAATTGATGACCAGCATAATTCATAGCAAACGGTTTGGCATTTCCTACAATTTCAGCACCAGAAACCAAATTTAAAAATGCTTCTGATGCAACAAAATCATCAGAAAAACCAATTAAATCCTGAACTTCTTTTGCTAGATGAAGTAATTTTGGGCGACTTGGTGTTTTCGGTTTTACATAAGAAAAAGCGGCATTATTTACTTGACGCGTAAAGTTTTCTTCAATTGGATCTGAAGGTAAATTAGTTGTAAACTTATGAAGAAATTGTATAGGCATTAGTTTGAAATAATTCACAAAGTTACAGAATAAAATTTTTATAAGATGTTTAATAAAATGTATATTTGTAACAAATTTCATAGCATGAATGCAATAGAAACAAAATCTAAGTTAGAAACGTATTTTCAGCAGTTTAGAAAAGATATCATCGGTATTAATCAATCGTTTGTTTCGCCGTTTGGAGAACAAAACATTGTTTATACAGATTGGACAGCAAGCGGAAGATTGTATCGACCAATTGAAGAAAAACTAATGGATACTTTTGGACCTTTTGTAGCCAATACGCATACAGAAACTTCTATTACAGGTACGGCGATGACTATGGCATATCACGAAGCGCGTCATATTATAAAACACCACGTAAATGCTACCGATAATGATGTTTTGATTACTGATGGAACGGGTATGACAGGCGTTGTAAATAAATTACAGCGTATTTTAGGTCTTCGAATTCCAGAAAATTTAAAAGAATATACTACTATTCCAAATGAAATTAAGCCTGTAGTGTTTATTTCGCACATGGAGCACCATTCTAATCAAACGTCTTGGTTGGAAACTATTGCCGATGTGGTAGTGATTCCTGCAGATGAAAACGGTTTGTTTTCTATAAATAATTTCACAAAATTAGTACATCAATATAAGGATAGAAGTTTTAAAATCGCTTCAATTACATCCTGTTCTAACGTAACGGGAATAAGAACTCCTTATCATGAAGTAGCTAAAATTATGCATCAAAATAACGGCGTTTGCTTTGTCGATTTTGCCTGTTCAGGACCTTACGTGGAAATCAACATGCATCCAGAAGATAAAGAAGCGTATTTAGATGCGATTTTCTTTTCGCCTCATAAATTTTTAGGCGGACCTGGTTCTTGTGGTGTAATGATTTTTAACAAAGAACTCTATAAAAACAACATTCCTGATTGTCCTGGTGGTGGAACGGTTTCTTGGACAAACCCTTGGGGTGAACACCAATATATTGATAATATTGAAGACAGAGAAGACGGTGGAACGCCTGGTTTTTTACAAGTGATGAAAACGGCGCTTGCGATTCAGTTGAAAGAAAAAATGGGTGTGCAACGTATTTTGGATAGAGAACACGAATTGGTAGATTATATTTTTGAACGATTAGCACCAATTGAAAACATACATATTTTAGCCGCAGAGCATACAGATAGGTTAGGGGTAATTTCATTTTACATTACCGATTTACATTTTAATTTAGGGGTAAAATTATTAAACGATAAATACGGAATTCAAGTTCGTGGTGGTTGTAGTTGTGCAGGAACATACGGACATTATTTACTAAATGTAAATCAAGAAACATCAAACTCTATTACTTGTAGTATAAATCAAGGCGATTTAACCAACAAACCAGGTTGGATTAGAATGTCCATTCATCCTACAACTACTTCAGAAGAAATTCAATTGGTTTGTGATGCGATTATTGATGTAGCAGAAAACTTCGCCACTTGGCAAGAAGATTATGTTTACAATCCAATTAAAAACGATTTTAATCATAAAAACGATACTAGGCCAGAAGCAGCTATGGTGAAAAGTTGGTTTCTGTAAACACATAGGAACATAGGAAAAGTATTGATAAATTTAGAAGCTTCGCTTTGCATAGTAAACATAGACTGGCTTACTTTTTACTTTGCTACTCTTCACTCTTCACTTTTACCTTTTACCCAACACCCTTCACCTTTTACCTCATATGCTTCCATCGTTTATGCGTCCACAAGTAAAATTCGGGAGCGTCATAAATTTGTTGTTCAACTAATTTTAGGAAATTGCTAGTGATTTCGTAATTCGGAATTTCTTTGATATTTTCATCACAAAGGATCTCGAAACTACCTTCATAATACCCACGTTTTAGTTTCTTAGTTTTTAAGAAAATCACATTCATATCGTATTTTTTGGCTAACATTTCCCCACCTGTATGAACCGGAACTTCGATTCCCATAAATTTTTCCCAATGGTGTGTAGCACTTAATTTTGGCGATTGGTCGCTAACTAAACCATATAAACTAAACGTTTTATTTCTAAAATTAGAAGCCATTGTAGGTATAGTTTCTTTGCTGTCAATTAAATGACTTTTAAATTTAGAACGAATTTTTCGGACTAATGTATCAAAATACGGATTGGCTAATTTTTTATACACGCCATATCCTTTAAAATGAATATGATAATTCATAGAAACTGCCCATTCATAACTGGCATAATGTGCGCAAAGTAAAGCAATACTCTTTTCTTTTTTTTCTAATTCATAATACACTTCCATATTTGAAAAGGTGTAGCGTTTTTCAATTTCCTTTTTTGAAATAGATAACGTTTTGATCATTTCAAGGAATAAATCGCACAGATGAGCGTAGAATTTTTTTTCAATAACCGTTCTTTCTTTTTCAGATAGATGCGGAAGCGCTAAGGCGATATTTCCACGAACCACTCTTTTTCGATATTTAAAAATGCGATAAACAAGAAAGTATACACAGTCAGATAATAAGTACAATACAGGAAAAGGTAGTATAGAAATTATCCAAATGAACGGGTAAATGATAAGATATAATAGAAATTGCATGAATGTTTTTTTTACAAATATACATGTTTTGTTATTTCATAAAAAATTATGTCATAATATGTTTTTTTTATTGATTTTTCAATAATTATAGTACCTTTAGCTTCATAAAATTAGTAGATATGTATTCTGTTTCAACCATTATTATTGCTAGTACTGCCTTGGCTACGTTTATGGGTTTGTCCAATGTTGCTTTTTTTGATCGTTTTAAATTCAATATTTCAAAAATTAAATCGGGCGAACAATTTCGTATGATTACATCCGGTTTTTTACATGCCGATTGGTTTCATTTTGCGTTTAATATGTTTAGTTTTTGGAGTTTTGCCAATTTTTTAACTCAAGAATTTAGCACCACAAATTTCCTACTTATTTATTTTGGAAGTATGTTAATCGGTAGTGTATTAACCTATTATATACATAAAAACGAACCCTATTATTCTGCAATTGGGGCTTCGGGTGCGGTTACAGGAATTATTTATTGTGCCATTTTATTATATCCAGAAATCGAATTGAGAATGTTTTTTGCCATTCCTATTCCGGGATATATTTTTGCTTTTCTGTATTTGGGATATTCCGTTTATGGTATGAAAGGGAGAAATGATAATATTGGGCATACCGCACATCTAGGTGGTGCTATTGGCGGTTTACTAATTACATTACTTTTAGTACCAAGTTTGTTTCAATCCCGATTAATTTTTATTGGTATTTTATTAATCCCAATTGCGGTTTTGATGTATTTAGTAAAAAACAAAAAAATATAATTTGTATAAAATAGAAAAGCCAGAACTTACTTCTGGCTTTTTATGTATGAAATGTGGCGAGTTGCCATAAACAGCTTTTTTAGATTTTATAACGTTTTAAGTGTAGGCGATGTTGCCTTGTGTTGCGCCTGCGGCAAGGCAATATTGCTTACACGCTGTTAGGTGATGATTTGATTCTTAATACATTTAATATTTTACTATCAATTTTCGCATACTTAATCAATTCTTGCTCGTCATATTTTATTTTACCTTTTTCATCAATTCTCTTTTTGTGATTTTTTACTGTAAGGTATGCTTGTTCTTCTCCCAAATGCCATACCTCAAATTCAGTAAAACTTTCATCTTTTTCTGCTTGCGTCATGTTTTCAAAGAATTTCTCATCTGCATTTATTATAGCATTTTTTAAAGATTCTAAAATTGAAATATAGGAAAGTTGAATTTTAAATGATTCTAGCCATTTATTTTTTGAATTATTATAGGGTTCAATTGACCTTTCGTACGAAGTGAAAATTGAGGAATAAAGTATCATCAATAATTCTAAAATCCAAATTACATATAGCATGAAACCCTGGGGTGTATATGAAAAAATACTAAAATATCCAGTTTGAGCTATTATAGAAATGTTACTTAAAAAAACTGATGGGTTTGTGAATAGGTATAAAATTTGATCCAAATTAGAAGAACTGGGAACTATTGATGAAATTGGACTTCGTGGGTGATTAATCTCGATTACATCACTTTGGTTAATATATAAATCCATCCAAGTAATCCACCCAAAATAGTGACAAACTAATGCAAATATTAAAATTGAAAATATTGCAACCTTTGAATTGGTACATTTACTCAGTTTGATTGGGAAAACAAAACCTATAAGAACTCCTAATACTACTGTAGCTATAACATTGATGTAAGGGAATGGATTAAACCACATTAGATATGCATAAATAAAAGAGAAAACAAATCCCAGAGGCAAAAACAGAATAGATAATAATATTAATCTTGGAAGATTGTATGTTTTTTTACTTACATATTTTTCCAATATTTCATTCATTACAGATACTTCATCGGTAGCATCATATCTTGTTTCAGATGAAATTTGAGAATTGATTTCTGCTTTCTCTATAACGTCTTGTGTTTGTTTTTGATAATTATCATTATTAATGATTTGTATGCAGTCTTCTATTGAAAACGGTAGAAAAAGTTTTCCGATTTCAATTTCCTTTTTATCAAACTTAATATGAAGTGAATTTTCGCTTTCTTCTGATGCCCATATTTTACACTCACTATTAGATAAATAATAGTTTCTAATTTTATTATTTTTTCTTTTCTTAAAAAGACTAGTTAACCAAAGTAAAAAGGTGATAAATAAAATAAATAACAAACAACTACCAAACCCAGCAGCAGAATCGGTCTCTCCAATTAAAGAGGGGAAAATAGCACAGGCTATTGGACCAATAATACACAAAAGCAAGAAGAATTTAATTATTTTGTTATACTGTTTGTTTGATTCAATAAACAGATACTTTATTAATTCATCTCGTTTCGTTAAACTGTTTAAATCTATAGTATTGGAGGGATTTATATAGCTCTTCTTCCAAAAATAGATAGTAGGCCACATAATTGTTAACCAAAAAATTAATATAAAAAATGCAATTCCTCCGCCACTTCCAGGTTCATTACCCCAATTCATAGAAATGGATAGAAAAGAAAGTAAAATCAATAAATACCAATGATAATGAGATATGCGTCTTGCCAAAAGAATTTTATTTCGTAAAATATCTCCTTTGTCCAGCGATATTTCTTCTAATGCTTTTGATTTATTATACAAATGCAAAAGATAAATACCAATCGCTATTAGTGAGATTTTTATGATTATTAAAAGTATGTAAGGGGCTAACTCATCCATCCAGTTAGTTAAGTCAGAATGAATGAATAGACCATCTAAACCTGCTCCCAAAGAGCTTAAACCGATTTTGTCATAAAAACTTTTGATTCTCATTGTTTTCTTTTTTAAATTATCACCTAACGTTCCGGCGCTTGGCGAGGTTGCGAACTTCGGAACCGTTTATTTTCCGTTAAAGATAAAAATTCTTGCGAAACGTGAACGTGAACTTACCACAAAATTCGCAATCTTGCCAAACGCCTGTTAGCAGATGGCTTTTATTTTTCTCCAAGCCAAACTTCGCTTCCTTTTATTAAAAATATTTTTTCTGTAATTCCTTCTCTTACTTGTTTAATTTCTCTGTAAGGTTTTTTTAATTCGCTTTTTAACCATTTTTGTTCTTCTAAATAATCTTTGTCTGAAGTGTAATTTTCACGTAGATATTCATTTTCAAAAATTGGATATTCTTCAACTCTATAACTCCAATTGAAGTCATTTATTCTTTTAGATATTTTATCAAGTTCTGATTTCGCAATATTTTTTTCTATTTCTGGTTTGTGAAAAATATTTTCATAATATTCAATTTTATCATTTATTGCACAAACTACTTGAGAATTATAAATATCTGGTTCAAATATCCAAACTTTCAAGAAAAAAGGTTTTCCAGTCTCTTTTAATTGAATATTCCAACTTTCGTAAATATCAAAAAACGATTCAATAATTTTCTTTCGTATTTTTCCTTTCGGATTTGGGTAATTATGTATAGATATTGCAATTGGATTCCAAGGAAAAACTCTAAACTTAACATAATCTTTATTAGTTTTTTCAAGATAATCTACATCAATTTTTAGACTACCAATTTTCCAATTTTCGATTTGTTTTATTCTTCTTTTATTTCCTCGAATTTTTTTCATCAATAAAGTTTTCTTTTTTTCGTTTAGCTTTTCCAAGCTATCTGCTAACGTTCCGCCGCTTCTCGTCAGTTGCGAACTTCGGAACCGATTATTTTCTATCAAAGATAAAATTTCTTGCGAGAAATAAAGGTGAATTTACTACAAAATTCGCAATCTTGCCAAACGCCTGTTACCAGCTGTTTTATTTTAAGACTTTACAAATTACTTCGTACGGTTCTATCGGAAATCCATACAAAACCATTTTTTCCATGTCAACATATTTTATCGGAATTAATTTTTCAAAATAAATGTCTGTGTAAAAAGAAAGAAACAAAGTTTCGTTTAGTTTTTCGAGTAAAATTCGGCTTCCTTTTCTATTAAATTGTTTATTCAGTTCTTTTATTACTGGCGAATCCAAATCTACGTTAAAACTTATATTTATTTTTTCACCATTCCAATTAAACTCAAACTTTAGATTCTGAATTTCATTTTCAGTTAATTCGGTTTCTGTTGCTTTTAATTTTTCATAATCATTTTCGAATATGCAATCTTCAGTTATCGCTTCTTTCTCGCTTAATACTTTGTGAATTTTACCATTTCTAAAAAACCTGATTCGATTTTGATTAATAAACTTATGTTCAACTTCAGCCAGTTTTTCAATCCTATTTTCAATTCCAATTTTCAATAAAGTATTTCCGTCATTTTTTTCGACGTCAAAATAATTAATGATGCCGTTTTCAAGCTCAATTATTTTCGGATTTCCATAATGGTCTGGAGTTTTTATAAATAACCAATTTTCTTTCATATTCAGTTTTCTAAAAATAGCTGGTAACGTTCCGGCGCTTGGCGAGGTTGCGAACTTCGGAACCGTTTATTTTCTATCAAAGATAAAATTTCTTGCGAGAAATAAACCTGTATTTACTACAAAATTCGCAATCTTGCCAAACGCCTGCTAACGCCTGTGATTATCGTCTAATTTCAATTTTGCCATATGACAAGTAAAGTTCATATAGATCTTCAATATAAAATTCCTGACCGCCAACATTGTTTTTTAGCAGTGCTTCATTTTCTATGTAAACTCCTTCTAAATACTTGGGGCGTTGGAATTTTAATACAAGTTTAAAAACATCTCTGCTATATAATTTCTTTACATTATTATTTTTATTCGCACTAGGCCATTCGATAAATTCTCTGCAAGATTCTATAGCGTAAATTTTTTTTCCAAAAATTGCTTGATCTGAAATTTCTACGACTTCAAATTCTCTAATTCGACCGTACACTTCTGAATCTACACATAGCTTAATTTCAGTATCCGGTTTGATCGGCCTTACTGAAATAGTAAAAGCATCAACATAAATTAAATTTTGTCCAAAAATCTGGCTGCATAGTCCAATAGAAAATATTATCGTGAATAGTGTTTTTCTCATAATAGCTGGTAACTTGTATATATGCGAATTTTTTGTTTCGCTTTTTATAAAAATCAAAAATAATACTATTTTATTACAAATCATCAAAGGGACTTTTAATTTGTTGAATGCTACTACCTCAAAAATAAGTATGTTTCAATCGTAAAATTTTTCTTAATAAAACAGAGTTACTTCGTAGATGGTGTATAGATACTCCGTAGTTAGTGTATGGATAGTGTATGGATAGTGTATGTGAGATGTTTTGGTTTTTAAGTGTATTACTTTTATAGAAATGTAGTTTACGGTTTCTTTACTTTTGTAATGCTTCCGTTATCGGCTATATTTAAAGTGCTTTCTGGAATATCGGCTTTTGTAAGTT
Source organism: Flavobacterium sp. (assembly GCA_041303115.1). Lineage (GTDB taxonomy): Bacteria > Bacteroidota > Bacteroidia > Flavobacteriales > Flavobacteriaceae > Flavobacterium. The sequence goes on along the minus strand of JBFYPW010000045.1, from coordinate 3,464 downwards.
CTTGTATTTCTTTTAAGGCAGCCTGTTCTTCATCTAGTAAAGGGCCTCCTTCACCAATTTGTTTGGTAGAATATATTTTGCCAGAAATAAATTTTCCATCCGTAGTTAGTTGTAATGCTACTATTGGCGCAATACCGTTTGCACCAGATAAATTAAATCGTCCATAAGTAGCAAAATTCCCTAAACTATAGGCTATAAATCGGTCTTTGTATAAATCAATAGCACGCGTTACGTGAGGACCGTGACCAAATACAACATCGGCTCCAGCATCAATTGCCATTCTGGAAAATTCATACGGGTTGCCTCTATTTTCTCCTAAAAATAGCTCGGTTTCTCGGGTAATATGTTTTTTTGTTGCGCCTTCTGCACCTCCATGAAAAGAAACAATAACAATATCACAAACGCTGTTTAAATGTGAAATTATTTTTCGAGCATTCTCGTAATCATTTATTTTTATTGTCCCGTTATTGGGTGCAAATGCTGCAAAGCCGTACTTTACGCCTCCTTTTTCAAAGGTGGTGTAAGGACAGGCTTCTAAACCGGCATGAGGGATTCCTATTTTATTTAAAATTGAGGTAGTATTTTTAGTTCCTATTGCACCAAAATCGCGCACATGATTATTAGCAACACTTAGTAAATTAAAACCTGCTTCGGCAAAATAATTCGCATAGTGGTCGGGCATTTTAAAAGCATAACAAACCGCTGGATTGTCACATTTTTTTACGTCACCTTCGCCAGAAAGTAATACGCCTTCTAAATTTCCAAATGATACATCAGCGCTACTAATAATGGCTTTTACGGGTTGTAAAATGTCTTTTCCATCATTGGGTGGCAAATAACTAGTATTCGGAAAATTAGTGCCCAACATCATATCGCCAACGCCAATTATTGTTACGGTTTCAGTGGAATTTTTTGTGCTATCTTTTTTAGCAAGGTTTGACTTTTTTTCTTTGTCCGACTGTGATGTGGATAAGGCTCGCGTATCAAATGCAGTTTCAGATGATTTACTAGAATCCAGCAAATTATATTTGCAGCTAATAAGCAGGGTAAAACTGGTAATTAATCCTAAAAATATCAAATTAATAGATTTCATTTGTGTTATGAGTTTATTTTTTTGTAAAGATAAGAAAAATCTAATACATCGTTGCTTTTGAGCTTATTTTCAAGTTTTTACAAAACAAAAAAGCACCTCGTTAGAAGTGCTTTTGTGGGGAGAGCAGGATTCGAACCTGCGAAGTTTTCACAGCAGATTTACAGTCTGCCCTCGTTGGCCGCTTGAGTATCTCCCCAGGCCATTTCGATTGCAAATATATAATTGTTTTTTATTGTTGCAAACTTATTTTTGGGTAATATGTAAATTATTTTATAACCTTCTGAAAACTAAAAGTATAAAAAAACCCATTCAATTCTTTCAAACTAAATGGGATAATTATTTATTATTTTATACCTAATATTTCTTTTACTTTTGCTTTTAATTCGTCACCTCTAAGATTTTTGGCGACAATATTTCCTTTTGCATCTAAAATAAATGTGGCTGGAATGCCGTCAACTTCATATGCCATAGCAATTGGATCTTCCCAACCTTTTAAATTAGAAACCTGAGTCCAGGTTAATTTATCTTTAGAAATGGCTGCTTTCCATTTTGCTGCATCATCATCTAATGAAACTCCAATAATAGTTAAACCTTTACTGTGTAATTCATTATAAATAGCAACTACATTTGGATTTTCAGCTCTACAAGGTCCGCACCACGAAGCCCAAAAATCAATAATAGTAACTTTTCCTAACGATTCTTTTAATGAAACGGTTTTGCCATCTGGTGTTTTTGCTGAAAAATCAGGTGCCTTATTTACTTTTTTTTTTCTGGAGCAGCAGCTTTTAATTGCGCGTCTAATGCTTTTTTTACATTTTTACCGCTTTTTGTTTCGTATAATTTTTTGTCTAATTTATCAAATGCTTCTTTGGCATCTTTTCCTTGCATCATTCCTCGGCTAACATAATTTTCTAGAAAAAGCATTGACAAAATAGAACTTGGATTGTTTTTCATAAAATCTTTCGATTTCGCATCCATCTTTGCAGAAATAGATTGCGCTAACTTACCATATTCTTGATTTAATTTTGTTTGAACCGCTACATCATTCGTTTCCATAGCTTTTTTCATAGCGTCATTGTTGTTTTTCTGAAAATCCATAATCGGTTTATTGATAATTATTGATTCATCCATATATTTTTGAAACAAATCATTATCAGTTGTTCCTGATATTTTAGATTTTTGAATGTCTTTGGTATCAAAATTAATTTCAATTGTACCACTTTCAATAATAAAAGTAAGCGCTTTTCTCGATTGAAATTGCGGATCAATTACACCATCAATACTAACAATTCCAACTTCAGGAAATTCGCTTTTTCCCTCAAATTCAAATTTTCCTTCTTTGATTTCTACTGTATCCATTGCAACAGGACCCATTTCTCCTGCACCTTCTAAAAATACTTTGGTGCCGTCTTTTACTCCTTTTGCAGTTCCTTCAACTTTAAATTTATTGCAAGAAATTAATATTAATGCAGAAAATAATAATACTACTTGTTTCATTGTTTTTTTTCTAAATGGTTATGCTGAAAAATTCAGTTTAAATTTTATTTAATGCAAAGGTATTATTTTTTTTATGATTAATAAAATTGTACTAGAAACATAAAATCCTCAACTTTAAAACAAATAAAGTTGAGGATTGATATACGGATAAAAATATTATAAAACGAGTGGCTTAATATCGCCCGTGGCAGTAATTATATAATATCTATTATTTCTTATAATTGTATTTTTTGGAAGTTGGTCTTCACGTAATTTAATTCTAATAGTTAAATCGTAAAATATCTGAATGGTAGGCTCTGTAATATCCGCATTTACTACAAAGGTGTGCGATTTTGCTAAAGAAGCATCGTAAAATTGTGTCGTATTTTTTCTAATGTTGTTAACTTGACTGTCAGGTGAAAAGTTGGTTGCGGCTTGACTATATGCTGTATATGCTTTATAACTTTCCATAGGATATAACGTAGTGTACCCTTCTACTAATGTTTTTTCTTTTTTAAACAAATCGGTATTCATAATTGCCGAATAATTGGTTAACATTTGTTTGTATTCCTCTGATGCTTTTAGCTGTAACACATCTCTAATATGATCTAAATTACTGGTAACATAATCTACTTTTGCCAAATCGTAAATTTCTTGTTTGGCACAAACATTCATAATCTTGTTTAAATCGTTGGTGTTCTTAAACTTAATGATTAGGTTTTTTTTCAATTCAAATCCACTAGGTTTTTCGTTATACGTTTTCGGATTAAAAAGTTTTTTAGTTACTTCATAATCATACATCGGTACAAAGGAAATCATATCTGTAATGACTTCAATTTCGGCATTAAATGTTTTTAATTGCTGCATTACAGACTCCAATCTTTCATCCATTAAA
>JBFYPW010000044.1:0-17869 GCA_041303115.1 Flavobacterium sp. | reverse complement strand
TATCAATACCTCTTAACAATAAACCTACGTTATCTCCAGCTTCACCTCTATCTAAGATTTTACGGAACATTTCAACTCCAGTAATAGTAGAAGTTAATTTTTCAGCACCCATACCGATAATTTCAACAGGGTCTCCTGTATTAGCAATACCTGTTTCGATACGACCTGTAGCAACAGTTCCACGACCAGTAATTGTAAATGAATCTTCAACTGGCATTAAGAATGGTTTCTCAACGTCACGAACTGGTAATTCAATCCATGAATCTACTGCATCCATTAATTCCATGATAGTAGCTACCCATTTTGGATCACCATTCAAACCTCCTAAAGCAGAACCTTGAATAACTGGACCATTATCACCATCATATTGATAGAAAGATAATAAGTCTCTGATTTCCATCTCAACTAACTCTAATAATTCAGCATCATCAACCATATCCACTTTATTCATGAATACAACCATTCTTGGCACACCTACTTGGCGACCTAAAAGGATATGCTCACGAGTTTGTGGCATTGGACCATCTGTAGCAGCAACTACTAAGATAGCACCGTCCATTTGTGCAGCACCTGTAACCATGTTCTTAACGTAATCCGCGTGACCTGGACAGTCAACGTGAGCGTAGTGACGGTTAGCAGTTGAATACTCAACGTGCGACGTGTTAATTGTAATACCTCTTTCTTTTTCTTCTGGAGCATTATCAATTTGATCAAATGATTTTGCTTCTGATAAACCTGCATCTGACAATACTTTTGTAATTGCAGCTGTTAACGTAGTTTTACCGTGATCTACGTGTCCGATAGTACCAATATTCAAATGGGGCTTCGAACGGTCGAATGTTTCCTTTGCCATGATTTTAAAATTTAATCTTAGTTATTTATTAGTGTTCAAAAATTATTTCTATTTTGAGCCAATGTCGGGAATTGAACCCGAGACCTCTTCCTTACCAAGGAAGCACTCTACCCCTGAGCTACACCGGCTTTTGTGAGTTCAGAAGTTAAAAACAAACCTAAATTTGCTCTTAATCCTATTATTCTATTACTCGTTTTTAAAGATTTTACTTAAAAATAGTTTTAAATAAATTCATTAAAAAAGTTTGTGGGGAGAGCAGGATTCGAACCTGCGAAGTTTTCACAGCAGATTTACAGTCTGCCCTCGTTGGCCGCTTGAGTATCTCCCCTAACCTTACTTAAAAATCAAAAAAACAAATTATAAATTCCAAAATAAATTAGAAAATAAATTCATCAATTCTTGATCGTCAAAATTTCAAAGAGCCAGTGGAGGGACTCGAACCCACGACCTGCTGATTACAAATCAGCTGCTCTAGCCAGCTGAGCTACACCGGCATTTCTATAAATAGAAAAAGTCCGCTATTTCTAACGGACTGCAAATGTATGTAATTTATTTATTAATCAAAACTTTTTTAAATCTTTTTTTCAATTAACTATGCGCTCGTAATTTTTCTTTTCTCTTTACTAGTAATCGTTCTAAAGATTCAACTGCTAAATCAGCAGCTTCTTCAAAACTTTTACTGTGTTTCGTTACAATAAAATCGTCACCAGGCACCAATACCTTTAATTCAACTGTTTTATTTTCTTTTTCGCTTATATTTTCTACTTTTAAAAACGCATCCGAAGAAATTACCTTATCGTAATATTTTTCTAATTTAGTCATTCTTTCATCAATAAAATCAACTAATTTTCTGTCGATATTAAAATTAACCGCATGTACATTCACTTTCATAATAATTATAGGTTTTAATTAAACATTACTTGTTTCTTGGGTGCGCATTGCTATATACCTTTTTTAACTCAGATAAACTACTATGAGTATAAATCTGTGTAGAAGACAAACTTGCATGGCCAAGCAACTCTTTAACTGAATTTAAATCTGCACCGTTATTTAACAAATGTGTTGCAAACGAATGCCTAAGAACGTGGGGGCTTCTTTTTACCTTTTCAGATATAGTACTAAAGTAATCATTTATTAATCGATACACAAACGTTTCACTTATTTTATTTCCTTTTTTAGATAAAATTAACTTTTCGGGAGCGTTAATAATCTGAAGTTCTTTACGTTTTGTTAAATATAATTTTATTACATCAGATGTGGATGCTAATAAGGGTATAACTCTTTCTTTATTACGTTTTCCTAATACCTTTATTGTATTACCGTAAAAATCTATTGCATTTATTTCTAAATTAATTAATTCCGCTCTTCGCATGCCTGTTGCATATAACAACTCAACTACCAACCTATTTCGAACACTATCAAAATCGGCCTCTAAAAAATGTATTTCAAATAAGGTGTTAATTTCTTTTTCAGAAAAAGGAATTTGAACTTGCTTAGGTGTTTTTAACGATTTGTGTTTTACGAAAGGATTACTATCAATTTGCTTCGTTTTTAATAGAAATTTGTAAAACGATTTTAAGGATGCCATTTTTCTATTAATTGAAGAAGCTGCAATTTTCGCATCAGACAATTCAACAATCCAACTACGAATTAAAGGATAATTCACTTCTTCTAATAAACACGCATCGTGGTTTTTATTTAGAAATAATTGAAATGATAAAATATCTTTTTGATAGGCATTCACAGTAAGTGGGGAATACTTTTTTTCCTTTTCGAGATATTCTAGATGTGACTGTAAATTATTATGCATAAAAAAACCGTTAGATACAAATTTATAATTTATAATCTAACGGTTATAGTATTTAATCAAAAAATGATGAATTAACTTTCTAAGTTGTCTCTCATGTTTTGGATGTAAGCCGCTTTTTGAATTTTAATTCTGTTTGTCACAGAAGGCTTAATGAAAGCTTGACGTGCACGTAACTGACGAACAGTTCCTGTTTTATCAAATTTTCTTTTATAGCGCTTTAATGCTCTATCGATATTTTCTCCGTCTTTAATTGGTATAATTAACATAATATTGACACCTCCTCTCGTTAAGTGTGCAAACTTAAATAAAAATTATGAATTATGAATTACTAATTATGAATTATTTTTAAAACAACTATTTAACAGCTGGTTTATAATTTTGATTATCGATGATCATTTTTGATAAAATCTCTTTTAAGATTTCAGAAGTACCACCACCAATTGGCCCTAAACGACTATCCCTTAACAATCTCGCTAGCGGATATTCTTCCATATATCCATAACCACCAAGCATTTGTAAGCAATCATAGATAGCTAAATCAGCTACTTTTGTAGATTTCAATTTTGCCATTGTCGCTTCTTTTACAACGTATTCACCTTTATCTAATCTGGCTACCGCTGCATAATTAAAGATTTTACAGTGTTCTACTTCGGTAGCATGCTCCACCATTGTATGACGTAAGGCCTGGAATTTATTAATAGTGGTACCAAATGCCTCGCGTTGCGACATATATTCTATAGTATAATCGATAGCATACTCCGCTCGCGCATGAGCATTGACTGCCATTATTAATCTTTCAAATGCAAAATGCTGCATAATGTAAGGAAACCCTTTTCCTTCTTCTCCCATTAAATTTTCAGCTGGAATCTCGACATTATCAAATGCAATTTCAGCAGTATCCGAAGCTCTCCAGCCCAACTTATCTAATTTTGTTGCAGAAATTCCTTTTAAATTGGTATCAACTAAAAAAATGCTAATTCCTTTATTTCCAAGTTCTGGATTTGTTTTAGCGGCTACTATATAATAATCAGCATACACACCATTTGTAATAAATGTTTTCGAACCATTAATAATAAATTTATCACCTTGTTTTACAGCCGTAGTTCGCATACCTGCTACATCACTACCCCCAAAAGGTTCGGTAACACATAGCGCCCCAATTTTTTCACCTAATATACTTGATACTAAATAATTTTGTTTAATAGCTTCACTTCCTTCAGCGTTTAAATGCGTCATTGCTAGATAAGCGTGTGCCCACATAGCTGCAGCAAAACCAGAAGATTTAATTTTTTGAAGTTCTTCTAAAAACACAACCGTATAAAACAAATCTAAGTTTAATCCACCATATGCTTCTGGGTAATTAATTCCAAAAAAACCCATTTCACCAAATTTTTTCCAAATGAAGCGTTCAATTGTACCTGTTTTTTCCCACTTTTCAATATGAGGCACTACTTCTTTATGCAAAAAATCTTGTAAACTTTTTCTAAATAATTCGTGTTCTTCTGTGAAATATAATGAATTCATTAATTAGATTTTATTGGTTTGTTTTTAGAATTCCAAATATAAGGCTATTATTTTTAATTTTTCAAGTGGAAATTGCTTAACATTTGTTAAATCTTCACTGCTTTTAAAATCGCCATTCATACTTCTAAAAGTAACAATATTCTTAGCTATAGTGTAGTTAAAGTAAGGGAATTGTTGTAATTCCTTTATCGTAAAAGTGTTAATATTTATCTTTTTTAAATTTCCAGAAGATTTAATTTGGAATTTTTTATTCAAATCTTCAATTGCTTCAGGTGAAATTCCCCAAATAAAACCTAACTGCTCCATAGAGGCAAAATTCCCAAATTTTTCTCGTTCAGATAATATTTTAACCGCTAATTTTTCACCAATCATATAGACTTTTTCTAATTCTACTTGATTAGCTGTATTTAAATCTTGCACAACAATTTTAGATTCTTTTTTATCAAATTTCTTATACGTACTTTCAAATTTCGATTGGTAATTTTTAAAAGTTCCGTTGGTTACCCAATCTGGAAATTTAAAATATATTGCATATTGTTTCATCCATTCATTTGAAACACCTGTTAGTTTCTGAAATTCTGCATTTGAATTCACATATTTATTTTGCTTTCTAAACTGGTGCAATTTATCAATTTGCGTTTCTGACATTCCTAACTTATATCCTTTATAATCTGAAATAAAATTAGGGTTAAATGGATAAATTTTATTTGAGTTTTCTTGAGCTGCTTCTTTTAAACTATCAATTTCATTTTGAGCTAAAAGCCAATTTTTCTCTTCTGGAGTTAAATCCAAAGAAGTTGTATCCTTTTGGTTATTAAACCAATAAATAAATAGTTGTAACAACCCAATGCTACAAATCAAAATTACTATCCCGAAATAATGTCCTTTAGAAAATCGCAACATAGCTTGTTATTATAAATCAAAAACGGAACTTCTTTTCGTATAAATTAAATCTTTTAGTTTTAAAATAAAAGCCAAAGTCAAATAAAAACCAAATCCTAATCCTACCGTAATAAAAGAGATATATACAAAAAACAAACGTACTTGTGTGGCACGCATACCCAATCGGTCTGCTAAACGCGATGCAACAAAAAATCCGTTTTTTTCGAAGAAGTGAAGTAAATTGTACATATATGCAAATAAATATTTAAAGTATAAAGATACTTAGTTTTTTAACAATTGCAAACCTACAGCACAGTTAAGGCATTTATTTTTATTACAATATTCGTTTTTAAGTTCCAATAATGATTGCGATTGAAAAGCATTATTTGTTTTTATATTAAAATCGGAAAATTTTTGAAGTATGGAATTTTTTTCTGGTAGCATTTCTTCTAAAAGACATATTAATTCTTCAATATTTAATTTTCCTTGATGTTTAGCATAACAAAACTTTATAGGAATTACTGTATTAATTAGTATCAAATCGATAAATTGATTGGTTAAACCTTTACTTTTTGATTTACTTGTTTTTGAAAAATTATAATGACTTTTCCAATATTCTGAAGTTTCACTTATTAATAATTGCTTGATTTGAGAATAGGAATTAGCTTGAATCAGTTGTGAAAACAAATTATGATTGTTACAAAGCAAACCCGCTAACTGCGACAACCGAATTGTTGGAAAATTATCTGGTCGAAGTTTAAAAAATTGCGGATACAAACCAAATTCTGATTCTAAATTGTATTTTGTTTTAAGATAATTCCAATGCGATGCTAATTTTGTGTGGTATTCATCTTCTATTGTTTCATTTAATAAATTTAATTTACCGAAAAATAAGGCTTCCAAATTCTCAATATTAAAACTTTCTTTTCTTACAATCGAAAAAGGAATAGACTTGGCTACTTGCATAAAGCACTCACCATTTGTATTCAAACCAAAGTTTTTGGATAACATTTCAAAAAAAATGGCTTCCCAATTCGTATTTGTTTCTACTAATCGATTATCTATGATTTCAGATTTTCTTTCTAATCTATTTAAAAACAAACTTTCTAACCAATTTTCCCAAATAAAATTATCAATTTTTCCGATTTGATTTTCGCAATTTATCCAAGATTTGGAAGTTATTAATGATTTGTATTTGTTTATTTCAGAAAGCGAGACATACTTTTTTAATTCCAATGTTGGTATTTCAGAATTATCTTTTCTAAAAATGGGTGTATCATTTTCCCAGACCACGTGAAGAATAACGTTGTCATAATTAGCATCTTTTTCGTGATTGTGTAAATACCAATCGGAAGATTTAACGTGAATTTCAATATTTCCTGCCCATTTTTGCTGGTTGATAGAAATTTGCGCATTAAAAATATCAGGGCCAGCATTTTGTAAATACTGTCCAAAATGATTGATTTCTAATTTTTCGTTAAGATGTGTTTTGAGTTGGGTAAATGGTAGTTTCTTATTTACCCATAAATAATGGAGAAATTCTTCTTGCATGGCGTGTACATTTTAATATGGCTTATAAATAAAAACAAATATAAAAAAAACGGATAACATATTGCCATCCGTTTAAAAAAAATATTTTTTTAGATTTTCTATTTAATAGAACTAATAATATCGTGTTTTGTAATGATATGATGTTTTCCGTTTCCTAAATCTACTAAAACCGCTTGATTGTCTTTATTGATTAGTTTAGAAACTTCATCAATAGAAGCCGACGCTAAAACAATTGGAAAGGGTTTACCCATTACTTCTTTAATAGGCATATCTGCAATGTCTTTATTTTCAAAATAACTTCTAAATAAATCCGATTCATCTAAACTTCCTACAAATCCTGTTGTATCAATTACTGGAATTTGAGAAATTTTGTATTTTTTTAATCTTTCAATAGCGTGAGACACTAATTCTTCAGTTCTTACAACAATTAAAGGCTTGTCTTTATGATCTTTTATTAAATCTTCAGCCTTGGTTATGTCTTCTTCCAAAAATCCTCGTTCTCGCATCCATTCATCGTTATACATTTTACCAACATATCTACTTCCAGAATCGTGGAACAAAACAACCACAACGTCCTCAGGTTTAAAATGTTCTTTTAATTGTAGAACACCTTTAATAGCCGCACCTGCTGAATTTCCACAGAAAATTCCTTCTTCTAAAGCTAATTTGCGAGTATAAACAGCTGCGTCTTTATCCGTTACTTTTGTAAATCCGTCTATTAAAGAAAAATCAACATTTAATGGTAAAATATCTTCACCAATTCCTTCTGTGATGTACGAATATATTTCGTTTTCATCAAAAATACCTGTTTCATGATATTTTTTAAATACAGATCCATAGGTATCAATTCCCCAAATTTTTACATTTGGATTTTGTTCTTTTAAATATTTAGCCACTCCAGAAATCGTTCCTCCAGTTCCTACTCCAACCACAAAATGCGTGATTTTACCTTCTGTTTGTTTCCAAATTTCTGGACCCGTTTGCTCATAATGCGCAATTGCATTACTTGGATTATCGTATTGATTTACATACCAAGAATTTGGAATTTCATCCCCTAATCGTTTTGAAACGGAATAATATGAACGTGGATCTGTAGGTTCTACATCTGTAGGACACACGATAACTTTCGCGCCTACTGCACGTAAAATATCTGACTTCTCTTTTGACTGTTTGTCCGAGATTACAAAAATACATTTATACCCTTTAACAATGGCTGCTAAAGCCAAACCCATTCCTGTATTTCCAGAAGTTCCTTCAATGATTGTTCCGCCTGGTTTTAATCTACCGTCAGCTTCAGCATCCTCCACCATTTTTAACGCCATTCTGTCTTTAACAGAATTTCCTGGGTTAAATGTTTCCAACTTCCCAAGAACCAAACAAGGTAATTCTGCTGTAATTTTATTTATTTTTACAATTGGCGTATTACCAATAGTTTCTAATATATTTTTAGCGTATTTCATATTATTATTTTATGATGACAAAGTTACACGTTCTTGTATGATTTACAAAAAATAACTTCAATTGGTCGATTTTGTTTATTTAAAGAAATTCCATTCTAATCCGAAACGAATGTGAAAATCTCTAAATGGATAATTTGGCGTATTATAATAATCAACTTTGTTTGTAAACAAAGCATTAAAATGTTCTGCCTTTAGGTAAATTCTACATTGTTGCACACGAGCGTTTACAAAGAAATCTAAAACAGGAAAACCTCCGACTTTTGTCTGGTCTTGAACATAAAATTCCCCTAAAACACCAATGTAATCATTAGCATAATGCTTGCTAAAGTAGTTTACAATAATACCAGTTTGCAACATCATGGCTTTCTTAAATACCGATTTAGTATAATACAATGTATTTCGTAAAACAATATTTGGCAAATTTAAAATTTTAGTATCTTGTTGTACTTCTTGAAATTTTACTCTATTATCTAAAGCCCAACTTCTGAATTTAATTTCCTTAGCGATTTCAGCGCTAACATATTGAATAGATTTATTGTATTGAAATGGTTTTACAACCAAGCTATCCAATCGTTGTGTTGTATTGTAAAAATACAAATGATCATTAATATTAGATATTTGAATTGTAGCATCTACCCATTTATTTTTAGTTTCTACTTTAATAGAACTAATTTTTTCATTTTTAAAAGGAGAATTCCAATTATAATTATCGTAATCACTTTTATGAAAAACAAAAATATTATCTGGAATTTTGCTGACTTGTTGAGCTGATATTTTTACAAAATTATCATTTGAAAATGTGTACTTTGCAAAAGCTTCAAAATTTGATGTCGGCTGATTGGAAATGGCATTTTGTACTAAAATATTGAAATTCCATTTGTTTCTATCAAATTCATATTGACCGCCTACTGACGTAACGCGGTTGTGTAAATTGTATTTGTCATTTACATTGAAAGCAATATTATATGGAATAACATAAAATTGATTGTACGAATAATTATCTATAAAAAAGTTAATTTCCCCTAACGTTTTGGTTTTAAAACTAACGCCAACCTTATTATAAAACACATCAAAACGGGTTTTATTGTTTATAGCCGAAGAAATTGCAGAACCTAGTCGATCACTTTTAGTATCTTGTATATATTCGTAAAACTTATTTTCATAATACGTTTGATGTTTAATCACCAAAGAATTACCCTTTGAAAATTGGTACGATTGATCTAAAAAATAACGATTCCCTTTTAATTTAGAAGAAGCATCATTAAAATAAACATCTACACGTTCACGTTGACTAAAAGATGGGTTTGTTCCATCCAATTGTTCCAACGTATTTATACCACCATTTTCTTGATTAAAAATATCTTGACCAATAAAATTAGCTTTTAAAAAATATTTTCTATTTAATGAATGATAATTTGTAATAAATCTAAAATGCCCAGAACTTGTAAGATTATTAAAATAATCTCCTACAGATCGAATAGATTTATAGGCAATAGTAAAATTTAAATTTGGTTTTGTATTTACAGATAGTAATGCATCTAAACTTTGCCCTTGACGCATAACGGTTTTGAAATAGATATCCGTTAAAGGAGTTGGCACCGAATAATAATAAATATCATTTGTATTTAAATAAGAAACGTGTTTCGCATTAAAACCAAATTGAGGCAAAGAACCAGTAGTTTTTTTTGAAAAATCTAATTGATTATATAAGTACCCTTCATTTGAAAAGGAGAATAACCCAAAATTATCTCTTCTTAAGTAGTTGTATTTGTATTCATCTTGTATCGTCAAAGATGTATCAATATAAATAGTGTCTTTTTGAGCATTAAAGGTTTTATAGAGTTTAATATCTGCTTTTAAATCAGTAACTTTAGTAGTATCTCTTTCTTGGGAATACAAAGAAAACGAAAAAGCAAAAAACAATATAATATGTAGGGTTCTCATTTTTACAATTTAAAGGGCAAATGTACTGAGAATTTGTTGTAAAAAAAAACCCCGATAAATCGGGGTTTAGTTTATAAAATACAATAAATATTAATTAATTGTAAATGGGTGTGAAATTGTTGATCCAAATACTGAACCTGAAACAAGCGTTGTACCATTAGTTAATTTTAAATTGTAAGATCCTGGAGCAATACCATCACCATAACTATCATTCATAATAAAAGTATAATTACCTGGAGTTAAGCAAAACTGAGTAGTAAATGAACCTAATCCGTCTGAATATGGTGAAGAACTTGCTACAGTTGTATTTGAAGCATTTTTCAATTCCCAAGAAATCTCTGAAGCATATGCATCAAAAAGAATATTCAAATTAACTTTTGTATTCTCACAACCTCTTTGAATACTAACCACGTGGTTTGTTCTGTTTGGTAATGCATAAAAACCAGAACCAAAAACTAAAACTAATTGCTTAGCTGATCCATCAGTTGGTAAAGCAGCAAATGAACCTGAGTTGATTTTTAGTTTAGCAGTAGTTTGTCCTGCAGGAATAACCGCAGTTGACATATCAATTGAATACATATTTGTAGTTGCAGTCGTAAAAGGACTAACAACAACTGGTACAACTCTATCTACGTTTGAAACTGTAGTTGAACTAACTAAAACTTCTGTAAAAGCAGGAGCAGTAGCGGTAAACTCAAAAACAGAAGTTGACTTATTAAAAAGCAACGCTTCTTGAGGACCAGAAAATGATTTGTAATTATCATCTTCATCGCTACAACTAACTAGCAATAAAGAAGCAATTAAACCAAAAAAGATTGAAAATCTAAAATTTTTCATAATTTAATAATTTATATTAATAACCAGGGTTTTGTTGTATAGAAACATTACCAGCAACCTCTAATTGTGGAATTGGTAAAGTCCATCTGTAATCAGAAAGAGGTAAAGTTAATGGCATATCTAAAATATCATCATCTGTATTATCTCTTGTAATTCCTTGATTACCGGCTAAAGCAGCAAGTCTTTTGATATCTAAATATCTATGACCTTCAAAAGCCAATTCTTTTCTTCTTTCTAATAAGATATCAGCCCATGCCGCTTGAGCATTTGCATATACTGGCAACGCAGGAGCAGGTGCAGCAAAAGTTCTAGCTGTTCTAATAGAACGCACTAAAGTAGCAGCAGCAGTTAAATTAGAAGAAGCTACTTCACATTCCGCAAGAATTAAAACCATTTCAGAATTTCTAAAGATTTTTAAATCATTTCTTAAATTTTGACCAGTTTTACCAGGATACTTATTGATAGGTAATACATCGTTACTTACATAATTAATATCAGTAGCATAATTAGGATTAATTAAAGCTGTAGCATCAATCCAAGTTGCTCTTCTTACATCATTTGGAAATTGATTGTATAAATTAAATAAGTTTCTACCCATATCTAAGAAAGCACCACCAGTAGCAGTTGTAACATTAAAATACCAAGTACTTCCAATATTTGACCAAGTACCTCCTGAAGGTCTAGCTGCAGCGAAAATACATTCTCCTTGAACAGCATCTCCCCACATTGAATTGTATGTAGTTGCAGTAGAAAGCGTACCTGTTGCTAAAGTAGCATATTGCTTTGCTTTCACATAATCTTTTCTGTATAGATACATTCTAGCTCTCGCAGCAGCAATAAATTTTTGTGTTACACGTCTGTAATTAGTTGCACTGGCTGCTAAATTAGTTTCAGCAAATTGAAAATCACTTTCAATTAAATTATAAATTATTTGGTTTGAAACTCTTGGTCTGTCAATAACAAGATCATATCTATCAGGAGTTGTAGATAAAATAACACCTAATGCATTAGGGTTTGAGGGATCTACAGAGAAAAATGAAACCAACTGAATGTATGAATACGCTCTTAAAGCTCTTGCTTCAGCCAAAACAGAATTTTTTGCAGCGATATCAGCTGGAGTAGTTACTACAACTAAATCTGCAAACTCTAATAATCTATTAACTCTGTTAATTACAGTATAATGTGTACTCCAAAGAGCAGTAGGCTCATCCGAATTTGCATTCAATTGATATCTATGTAATTCCTTATCTTGACCTCCGTTAGAGGGTCCAATACCTACTTCATCAGTAAATACGGTTGTAAAACCGATTTCTTCAGTATTATTTACTCTTGAGTAAATGTCACCATCTAAGTACTTTGTTAAATCAGAAACCGTCTTAAATGCATCATCTCTATAGATTTCACCAGGCTGTACAATGTCTAAAGCATCGCTACAAGATGAAACCAATAATAAACTTCCTATTGCAAGGAAAATATTTTTAATTTTTTTCATAATTATTATTATTAATTAATTAATTAAAATCCAATTGAAGTACCAAAGGTAATCGTTCTAGGATTAGGGAAATTTGTCACTGATAATGCATTTATTGCTTCAGGATCAAAACCTCTCCATTTCGTCCAAGTTACTAAATTCTCAGCTAAAATGAAAAACTTCACATTTGTAAATGGTGAATTTTTTAACAGTTTTGAAGGAATATTATAACCTAAATTAATGTTTTTAAGTCTAATAAATGATGAATCGTATAAAAATCTATCAGAATCTAAGAAAACATTGTTGTTAGAAGCATTAATAGAAGGTACTGTTGAAGTATTGTTAGTTGGTGTCCATTGATTTAAAAAATCAGCAGTTACGTTCTCTTGCCCAATAAATGCAGGATTAGAAGCCCATCTAAATTGGTTATCAATTCTCCATACGTCATACATATACGTAAATAAAGTGTTAAAATAGAAACCTTTGTAATCAAAGTTAAATCCAAAACCTCCTTGGTATTTTGGTATGTTACTTTTTCCTGTAGCTCTTCTATCTTTTGCTTCATCAGGCGTTTCTGTTAAATTATTATTTCTATCTAAGTACAATAAGTTACCATTCGCTTGGTTTACCCCTACATATGGAACTAAATTCCATTCGTTAAGAATGTTACCCACTTGACGTAAGTTAGCAACCCCACTTTGATTAGTAGTTGCCAAAGCAGTAATCTCATTTTGGTTATATGAAGAATTAGCAAATACTGAAAACTTCATATTGTCATTTTTGATTACATTATATTTTAATAACAATTCCACCCCTTTGTTAGTTAATTCTCCATTATTTCCAGCAACAGAGTAACCTGTTCCAACAACTGCAGAATTTGGAAGAGAATTAAACAAGTTAGAAGTAGTTTTGCTGTACAAATCAACATTACCTTCAAGTTTGTCATTAAATACTGCAAAGTCAACACCAATGTTAGCTTGTGTAATTTTTTCCCACTGAACAGTAGTATTATCAAAATTACCATATAATAAACTTCCAGGCGCATTATTATAACCCGTACCTACAGCAATAGTTTCTCTAATTAAGTTACTAGATGTTAACAATGATGGGAAACCATAGTTAGCAGCAGAAATATTTTGGTTACCATTTGTACCGTAAGAAGCTCTAAGTTTTAACATTGAGAATTTAGAATTTTTCATAAACTCTTCTTGATCAATATTCCATCTAGCAGATGCTGACCAAAATGTACCCCATCTATTATCTTCAGAGAATCTGTAAGTACCATCACGTCTAACAACAGCACTAACACCATATCTTTTATCGTAATCATAATCTAAAGTACCAAAAGCAGATAATGTACCACCCGTTAATTTAGCACCATTTACAGAAGCAATATAAAAGTTTGGTGTAGCAGGGTTAAATGCTACGTAACCAGTACCAGCTCCTGGAACATAAGTTAATGGATTTAAACCATTTTGTCTACTTCCGTGTCCTTCATAGTGTGCTTTTGTATATTCAAAAAAGGCAGACATAGATAAATCATGCTTGTCTTTAAATACTTTACGGTAATTTAAACTAGAAATATTTGTAACTGTTAAATCATTAAAAGTTGATTGATCTTCAAAACCACCAAATTCAGGAGCTCCTGGAGTAGTTGCACGAACAACAATTGCTAAATAAGATTGAGGTGATCTACCAAATAATCTTCCGTATTGTTTGTAATCAAGACCTGTTCTGTTTCTAACCGTTAAAGTTGGAGTCAACTTATAAGAAGCACCTACATTTAAAATAGCTGTTTTATCTGAATAGGTACTTGGTAATGAACCGTCTTTTAAAATGTCTTGTAATACAAAAGTATCATTAGCTCCATTGAAGTTAGTTCCAATTGCATCGAATAATTGTTGACCAGTTCCCTCAAAAGGCGCAATATATGGAAGACCCATTAAACCTCCATGTAATGGATTTTGAATCGTATTATTATTTACACCACTATTTGTTTCTTGATCTAACTGGTTTCTTTTAGAATAACCTAAAGCCAATTGTGTATCGAAATTAAATTTATCGTTATTACTTTTTCCTGATAAATTATTTCTGAAAGTAAATCTACTAAAATCAGTAGTAGGTACTAAACCGCCCTGATCAAAGTAACCAAGAGAGGTAAATGATTTAAGGTTTTTAGACCCTACACTAATACCTAAATTGTGTTGAGTAACTACATCAGTGTTAAAAAATTCATCCAACCAATCTGTATCAGTACCATAAGCAGCAATTTCTTGATCTGTAAATGGAAGACCCGTAGCAGGATTATTGTTACCTAAACCAGTACTTCTGAATCTTTCAATAGCTAATGCTTGTTTTGAATTAGCCATGTTGTATTTGTTTTTTGGTAACGTACTAAATCCAGTTGATGTATCATAACTGAAAGTTAACGCTTGACCAAATTTACCACCAAAAGTTTTGATTAAAATAACTCCATTTGCTCCTTTGTTACCATAAATAGAAGTACCAGCAGCATCTCTTAATACTGTAACACTTTCAATTTCATTTTGGTTAAGGTTTCTAAATTGATTAGAAGTAGAAGGAATACCATCAATTACAATTAATGGATCTGTATTACCATTAATTGAAGATGCCCCTCTAATAAATCCATCAAACTTAGCAGATCCTGGCGATCCTGAAGATGAAATAATTGTTAAACCTGGTGCAGTTCCTTGTAACGAAGCTAATACAGACGCATTTGGTCTGTTTTCTAATGTCTCACCACCTACAGTAGTAGATGCTGTATTAGAATTTGCTTTAGTTTTAGTTCTGTCGTAACCAATAGACACGTTAACAATATCAATTACATTATCTTTAGTAGATAAAGTAACATTGATAACATTACCAGCACCAACCGTAACAGTTTTTGTTTCTTTATTTAAAAAAGAAACTTCTAAAACGTCACCTTGGGCAGCTTTAATAGAGAATTTACCATTCTCATCTGTTTGAGTACCTTGTTTTGTACCCGAAATACTTACAGTAGCACCTGGCAATTTAGCGCCATCACTTGTTACTGTACCCGTAACAGTTTTCTGTTGTGCGAAAGAAAACTGCATTGTAAACGCTACTAAAAGCGTAAAAATCCATTTGAACTTCGATCTCATATTAATTTTATTTGAGTTAGTTATTCCGCAAACTTCTTAATAATTTCTTAAATAAACAAATAATACTACACAATATTATCATTTTTTTTGTGTTAAATTTTTTTTACCATTAAAAAACTATGTAGAACCTACACTATAATAGAGCTGAATAAATGTTAAATGTTATTTTAAATTTAATTAATTTTGTGAAAAATATTTTATGTTAAATAAATGTTACAGTAACTTTACTATTGAGTGCGGAACTGATGAGGCAGGTAGAGGTTGCCTAGCTGGTCCTGTAACCGCAGCTGCAATTATTTTACAATCACCTAACATTAAACTTACAAAAGAGCAAAAAAAACAAGAGCAACTTTTATTTCAAGCCATAAATGATTCCAAACAATTAACTGAAAAAAAACGGTTTGAGTTGAGACCTATTATTGAGGAGTTATTTGATTTTTCTTTTACACATATATATAATGTAGAAATTGATGAAATAAATATTCTAAATGCATCGATGAAAGCTATGCAAGAAAGCGTATTGAAGTTGAAAACCATACCCGAATATATTATTGTAGACGGGAACAGACCTTTAAATGGAAAATTAGGTATGAAACAAAAAGAAGGAAAAATATTTAATGCAAAAGAAATTGAAATTTTATCCTCGATTCCAAATACATCTATTATAAAAGGTGATGCAAAATTTTTGAGTATTGCAGCTGCTTCTATTTTAGCAAAAACGTATCGAGATGATTACATGGATAAAATTCACGAAGAGTTTCCTATGTATAATTGGAAAAAGAATAAAGGTTATCCTACAAAAGAGCACCGAGAGGCTATTAGAAAATATGGCATAACAAAATACCACAGAAAAACATTTAGATTATTATCAGAACAATTAATGTTAGAATTGTAAACTTTAAATAAAAGAACTTTCAAATAAAACGGAAAAATGTTTTATTATTTTTTGTTTGACTTCTTCTTCATTTACTTCTCTACCCAACTCAACGCGCATAGAAGTTACTGCCTTACCACGGATACCACACGGAATAATATTATCAAAATAGCCTAAATCGACATTTACATTTAAGGCAAAGCCGTGCATGGTAACCCAACGAGAAGCACGAACGCCCATAGCACAAATTTTTCGAGCAAATGGGGTTCCTACATCAAACCACACACCTGTTTCTCCCGGACTGCGTTCTGTTTTCAATCCGTATTCTGCTAAAGTTAAAATAATGGCTTCTTCAAGAAATCGAAGATATTTATGAATATCGGTAAAAAAGTTCTCTAAATCTAAAATGGGATAGCCTACAATTTGACCTGGACCGTGATAGGTTATATCCCCTCCTCTATTTATTTTGTAAAAAGTTGCTCCTTTATCAGTTAATTGTTTTTCAGAAAGCAACAAATTAGAAACATCGCCGCTTTTACCTAAAGTATACACGTGAGGATGTGTTACATAGAGAAAGAAATTAGGTGTAGGAATAGGAGAAATTGCATTTCGATTTTGAATTTTCATATCTACAATTTCTTTAAATAATTCTTCTTGATACTCCCAAGTTTCTTTATAATCTTTATTTCCTAAATCAAGAAGTTGAATTTGTTTCATTTACAAAATAGATTTATTTTTCAAAGATACAATTTTAAATCTTTCTGCTAAAAAATTCTGACTTTGAAACTATATATCTATTGCTTATCTTTGCCTTCTTAAAATAAAATATATTATGCAACTTTCCGAGCAAGAAATCATTAGAAGAGAGAAATTACAAGCCCTTAAAAACTTAGGGATTAATCCTTATCCTGCAGATTTATACCCTGTAAAGGACACTTCAAAAGCTATAAAGGATAATTTTGAAGAAGGAAAAAAGGTGGTAATTGCTGGAAGATTAATGAGTGTGAGAGATCAAGGAAAAGCGGCATTTGCTGAAATTCAAGATAGCGAAGGCAGAATACAAGTCTATTTTAACAGAGATTTTATTTGCCAAGGCGAAGACAAAACATTATACAACCAAGTTTTTAAAAAACTAACTGATTTAGGAGATTTTTTAGGAATTGAAGGCGAATTATTTACAACACAAGTGGGTGCAAAATGCATTAGAGTAGACAACTTTACTTTTTTAAGTAAAACCCTTCGTCCGTTGCCTTTTCCAAAAACTGATGAAGATGGAAAAGTGTACGATGCCTTTAATGATGCCGAATTGCGTTACCGTATGCGTTATGTCGATTTAGTTGTAAATCCACAAGTAAAAGAAGTATTTGTAAAAAGAACCAAATTATTTACTGCAATGCGAACTTTCTTTAACGAAAGTGGTTACATGGAAGTTGAAACACCAATTTTGCAATCCATTCCTGGGGGTGCTGCTGCGCGTCCGTTTATGACGCATCACAATAGTTTAGACATTCCATTATACA
>JBFYPW010000043.1:0-17912 GCA_041303115.1 Flavobacterium sp. | reverse complement strand
GTTATATAAAAGAGGAAGAAATTTTAAAAGGAATAGATTTAGAAGTAAAAGCCGCAGAAACTATTGCTATTGTTGGAGCCACTGGTGCCGGTAAAACAACAATTATCAATTTACTGAATCGCTTTTACGAAATCGATTCTGGAAAAATATTAATTGACGACATCAATATTAACGATTTTACTTTAGAAACGTTAAGAAATGAAATCGCTATGGTATTACAAGATGTATTCTTATTTGCCGATACCATTTATAATAACATTACGCTTTTTGATGAAAGCATCAAAAGAGAACAGGTGTATGAAGCGGCCAAAAAAATTGGTGTTCACGATTTTTTAATGTCGTTACCTAACGGATATGATTATGATGTAAAAGAACGAGGCGTGATGTTATCTTCTGGACAACGACAATTAATTGCCTTTTTACGAGCTTATATTAGCAATCCAAGTATACTAATTTTGGATGAAGCCACTTCATCAATTGACTCCTACTCGGAAGAATTAATTCAAAAAGCAACACTTACATTAACCCAAGGAAGAACGTCTATTATCATTGCGCACCGTTTGGCAACTATTGTAAATGCGGATACTATCATAGTAATGGACAAAGGTTTAATTGTTGAAAAAGGCAAACACAATGATTTAGTTCAACTTGAAAATGGTTTTTATAAAAAGTTATACGAAGCCCAATTTGAAAAAACAGATAATAGAGCATAGAATATAGAGTATAGAGAATAGAATATAGAGAATAGTCCAAAGACTTTAACCTTTTCCTTTTACCTTTTACCAAATGCCTTTTTCCTATTTACTTAAAAAAATACTCAAAAAATAAATAAATATTTACTAATTTCGCAACAAGAATATTAAGATACAAAACACAAAAAAAATGAAATACGATATTATAGTTTTAGGAAGTGGTCCTGGTGGATATGTTACAGCAATTAGAGCCTCACAATTAGGATTTAAAGTTGCCGTTATTGAAAAAGAAAATTTAGGTGGAGTATGTTTAAATTGGGGGTGTATTCCAACAAAAGCCTTACTAAAATCTGCCCAAGTTTTCGATTATTTAAAACACGCTGCCGACTACGGATTAAAAGTAGATAACGTAGATAAAGATTTTAATGCTGTGGTTGCCCGTTCACGTAATGTGGCAGGTGGGATGAGCAAAGGTGTTCAGTTTTTAATGAAAAAAAATAAAATTGATGTTATTGATGGTTTTGGAAAAGTAAAACCAGGCAAAAAAATTGATGTAACTGCCGCTGATGGAAAAGTTACAGAATATTCTGCTGATAACATCATTATTGCCACTGGTGCACGTTCTCGTGAATTGCCAAATTTACCACAAGATGGTGTTAAAGTAATTGGATACAGACAAGCAATGACATTACCAACACAACCAAAATCTATGATTATTTTAGGTTCTGGAGCAATTGGAGTGGAATTTGCACATTTTTATAACGCAATGGGAACGCAAGTTACTATTGTAGAATTTATGCCAAATATTGTACCTGTTGAAGACGAAGACATTTCTAAACAGATGGAACGCTCTATGAAAAAAGCAGGTGTGACTATTATGACAAATTCATCTGTAGAAAAAATTGACACTTCAGGAAAAGGCGTGAAAGCTACAGTAAAAACAGCTAAAGGTGAAGAAGTTATCGAAGCAGATATTTTACTTTCTGCAGTTGGTATCAAAACAAACATTGAAAATATTGGTTTAGAAGAAGTGGGTATTGCCACAGATAGAGATAAAATTTTAGTAAACGATTTCTACCAAACTAATGTTCCTGGATATTATGCTATTGGAGATATTACTCCTGGTCAGGCTTTAGCACACGTGGCGTCTGCTGAAGGAATTTTATGTGTAGAAAAAATAGCTGGAATGCACGTTGAACCATTAGATTATGGAAACATACCTGGTTGTACCTATGCTACTCCAGAGATTGCTTCAGTTGGATTAACTGAAAAAGCAGCTAAAGAAAAAGGATATGATATTAAAGTAGGAAAATTCCCGTTCTCAGCATCAGGAAAAGCTACTGCTGCAGGAACTACTGACGGATTTGTAAAAGTAATTTTCGATGCAAAATACGGAGAATGGTTAGGTTGTCATATGATTGGCGCAGGTGTTACTGATATGATTGCAGAAGCAGTTGTAGCAAGAAAACTTGAAACTACAGGACACGAAATTTTAAAAACCGTTCACCCACATCCTACTATGAGTGAGGCCGTTATGGAAGCGGTTGCCGCTGCCTATGATGAAGTGATTCATATTTAAGATTTACGATTTTTGATTTTAGATTTACGATAAAAAAAACCGTCACGTTAAAACTTGACGGTTTTTTTTATATTTCAAACCTGACAGGTTTTAAAAACCTGTCAGGTTTAATTACTTCAATTATATCCCAGCAACAACTTTCAGCTCTTTTACAAAACGTTCAGCTAAAACATCCGCTTCTTGTTGTGTTGGGGCTTCTGTATAAATTCTGATAATGGGTTCTGTGTTTGATTTTCTTAAATGTACCCATTCGGTAGCAAAATCAATTTTTACTCCATCTATTGTAGAAATTTCCTCGTTTTTATAGGTTTCGGTTAACACTACTAAAATGGCATCCACATCGATTTGTGGCGTTAATTCGATTTTATTTTTACTCATATAATATTGCGGATAACTGGCTCGTAATTCGGCAACCGTTTTATCTTGACCCGCTAAATACGTTAAAAATAAAGCGACGCCAACCAAACTATCTCTTCCGTAATGTAATTCTGGATAAATAATGCCACCATTTCCTTCACCACCAATAATGGCATTGGTCTTTTTCATTAACTCAACTACATTCACCTCACCTACTGCACTGGCTTGGTAACTTCCATTGTGTTTTTCAGTAATATTACGTAACGCACGAGACGAACTCATATTAGAAACTGTATTTCCTGGTGTTTTACTCAAAACATAATCGGCAACAGCCACTAACGTATATTCTTCGCCAAACATTTCACCATCATTTGAAATAAAAGCCAAACGATCCACATCCGGGTCAACTACTATACCGAAATCGGCTTTTTCATCTAAAACTAGTTTACAGATATCCGTTAAATGTTCTTTTAATGGCTCTGGATTGTGAGGAAAATGTCCGTTTGGTTCGCAATATAATTTCACCACTTCCACGCCCATTTGTTCTAATAAATTAGGAATTACAATTCCTCCAGAAGAATTTACTCCATCTACTACAACCTTATATTTTTTAGTTTTCACCAAATCGGCATCTACTAAAGGTAATTCCAATACTTCATCAATATGAATATCCATATAAGCATCGTTAACCGTAACTTCTCCTAACGCATCTACATCTACAAAATCAAACGCTTCTGCATCTGCGATTTCTAATATTTTAGCACCTTCTGCCCCACTTAAAAATTCACCTTTGCCATTTAATAATTTTAAAGCATTCCATTGTTTCGGATTGTGAGAAGCTGTTAAAATAATACCTCCATCAGCTTGTTCCATTGGTACCGCTACTTCAACTGTTGGCGTGGTAGAAAGTCCTAAATCGATAACATCAATTCCTAAACCTAAAAGGGTATTTTGGACTAAATTATGTATCATAGGTCCTGAAATACGCGCATCACGACCAATTACAACCTTTAATTTTCTATCGGTAACGTTCGAATTATTTTTCAAAAAAGTACCATAAGCTGATGCAAATTTTACCGCATCTACAGGCGTTAAGTTATCGCCTACTTTACCACCAATAGTGCCTCGAATTCCTGATATAGATTTTATTAATGTCATTGTTTTAGGTTTAAAAGTTTAAAGGTTTATTTGTTTAGAAGTAAACCGCAAATAAAGTACAAATATAAATGTTAACCATAAGATAGCAATAAAACATGTAAAGTATTTTATATATTTACGGAAGAAATAACTATGATTTTTTGTAACACGGATTTAAAAAATTATATAAATTTCTAAAATCTGTGTTTAAAAACATTTTTACATTTAAACGAACAACCAAATAAACATCTAAACTTTCAAAATTGAACTATCTCGCACATATATTCCTTTCCGATGAAGACGATTTCATAAAAATTGGCAACTTCATGGCTGACGCTATTAAAGGAAATAAATATGAACACTATCCAGCAGGTATTCAAATTGGAATTAAATTACACCGTTTTATTGATACGTATACGGATGCTCACGAAATATATCGTAAAAGCAAACATCGATTGCACGAAAAATTCGGACATTATTCAGGTGTAATTATGGATATTATTTATGATCATTTCTTAGCTAAAAACTGGTCGTTTTATTCAAATATCGCTTTAGAAAAATATGCGGATGATTTTTATGATTTATTACAAAGTAATTACGACATCTTAGCTCCAAAAACCCAAAACCAATTGCCATATATGATAAAAACCAATTGGTTGGTGTGCTATAAATCGTTAGAAGGATTGGAATTGATTTTATTTCAAATGGATTATCGTACTAAAAACCGAGTAAATATGCCTGCTGCCATAAAAGAAGTAAAGGAATTTTATGCAGAAATGGAACAAGAATTTTTAGCATTTTTTACAGCATTAGAATATCAAACTAAATTAGAATTAGATACATTAAGAAATGAGTTTTGTTACTACAATTAAGCAACAATTTGAAGCCAATGAAAATGTGGCCTACGGAAAAAAGCAAAGTGATTATTTAAAAAATAATTTTCCTTTTTACGGCATTCAAACCCAAGCCAGACGTGATATTCTGAAAAATTGCACTTCCATTTATAAAGATGAAATTAAAACAAATTTTAGAGCCATTTGTTGGCAATTGTATCAATTTCCACACCGAGAAATGCATCACGCAGCTATTGATATTTTTCTTAAAGAAATTAAGAACAAGTATCAAATTGAAGATATCGTTTTAATAGAAAAATTACTGCTTACTAATTCTTGGTGGGACAGTGTAGATACGTTGGCTAAATATGCTTTGGGTGGCTATTTAAAAGCGTTCCCAGAAAAAACCCTCGAAATTATTGAAAAGTTTTCCAATTCAGAGGCAATGTGGCTCAACCGAACGGCTATTATTTTTCAGTTGGGATATAAAAAAAGTACAGATTTTGAGTTACTACGTTCCGAATGCGAAAAACACAAATATTCTAATGAGTTTTTCATTCAAAAAGCGATTGGTTGGGCTTTACGCGAATACGGTTCGGTGAATCCGACAGCGGTTTTAAATTATGTAAACAGCACCAATTTAAAACCCTTAAGCAAAAAAGAAGCGATAAGAAAAATCATTTAATTGCTATTTTTTGCTACAAATTCACTATTTCAATTCGTTGTTGTTAGATATAAACTTAAGAACATTTGTTAAGCATTTATTTGATTAGGTTTTTGAATTTTTAGTTTGTTTAAAAATCACGCAAAGACGCAAAGAAATTTTGCCTGAAACTTTGCGGTTCTTCGGCTCTGCGTGAAATAAACTAATTAGTATTTTTTTAATCGGACATTATTGATTTCAATTTAGAATAGTTCGGTATTTCGTAGCAAAATTAAATCCTTCAAATCTATCAAATCTGTGTACCCAAAACATTTTATTTTTTAAAAAATTAGCGTATTTTAGCCATTCTAAAAAAAAATCCTTGTGTTAAAACGAATACAAAAAATAGCGCATTTTTTTGAAAACTATTTTTCTAAACTGAAGTCGGTTTTAGAGCCACGTCAGTTTTTGTATATCTCAAGTGTTTTAGTAGGATTATCAGCTGCTTTGGCGGTAATTGTACTAAAAACGTTTGCACACAATGTCTTTTTATTTTCACAGTATTTAAATACAAAACTGCATTTACCTTACAGTAAAAGTACCTTGCCTATTATTGGTATTTTACTAACGGTATTTGTAATTAAAAATTTCTTAAACGGAAACATACAAAAAGGCACGTCTCAAATTATGTATGCTGTTGCCAAAAAGCGCAGCGTATTGCCAGACAAACAAATGTATGCGCAAATAATTACCAGTTCGTTAACCGTGGGTATGGGCGGAAGTGCCGGATTAGAGTCGCCAATTACGATTACTGGAGCGGCTTTTGGTAGTAATTATGCGTTAAAATATCGTTTAAGTTACAAAGACAGAACCTTACTTTTGGCTTGTGGTGTCGCTGCCGGAATAGCTGCTGCCTTTAACGCGCCTATTGCAGGGGTTTTGTTTGCCATTGAAGTAGTTTTAACAGAAATAAGTATTACGGCTTTTACACCCTTAATAATCAGTGCCGCAACAGGTTCTATCGTTTCGATGTTATTATTAAATGAAGATGCTTTATTTAGCTTTAAATCGATACAAGAGTTTAATTCTAAGAACATTCCGTTTTATATTATTTTAGGAATTTTGTCTGGGTTTGTTTCCATACATTATGCCAGAAATTTTAGAAAAGTAGAACATTTTTTCGCTACAAGAAGTAAAAATACCTACCGAAAAGCCTTGTTTGGTGCCTTAATTTTAGGAATATTAATTTTTATATTTCCGAGTTTATTTGGTGAAGGATATGAAGGGATTAAGCTTTTAGCCGCCAATCAGCCAGAAAAACTATTGGAAAATACCCTTTTAGAAAAATTTGAATCGAACAAATGGATTATTTTTGGTTTCATTACCCTAACCCTATTGTTTAAAGTTTTTGCGACAGGAATTACTTTAGGTGCTGGTGGAAATGGTGGTAACTTTGCCCCTTCTTTGTTTGTGGGTTCGTATTTAGGGTTTTCTACCGCATACTTTATTAATATGCTAAAAATTACGAATTTGCCTATTAGTAATTTTACTTTGGTGGGAATGTCTGGTGTATTAAGTGGTTTGTTTCATTCGCCATTAACCGCTATTTTCTTAATTGCTGAAATTACGGGTGGCTATAGTTTAATGGTGCCCTTAATGTTGGTTTCTTCCATTAGTTTTGCCATCTCTAAACACTTTGAACCGTATTCATTTGACATTAAAAATTTAGCGGACAAAGGTGAAGTTTTTACAGATGATAAAGACAAAAATATTTTACAATCTATTGATGTTAAACGATTGATTAACAATAATTTTAATACCGTTACCGAATCTAAAACTTTAGAATCTTTGATTGAAAAAATTGCGAGTACAGACGATGTTATTTTCCCTGTTTTAAATGACGACAACAAACTAATAGGTTTAATTTATTTGGATGATATCCGTCCGATTATATTTTCTGCATTTAAAGTAAAATTTACCTCCATTACAGAAGTAATGCAACCCGTAAAAGATAAAGATGTTGTTGATTTTGAGGACACTATAGAAACCATTATGAATACATTTGAAACCACACAACAAAGTATTTTACCCGTGGTACAAAATAAAGTATTTATAGGCTTTATCTCCAAAGCAGATATTTTAGAAAAATACCGCGAACAATTGAAAGAATTGGTGATTGAGTAAACTTATTTTTTAGAACATTAAAATAATGTAATATATTTGAAAAATAAAAAATGACACAAAACATTCGTATGACTACCCAATTATGGTTGTATATACCAAACTTTATATAGCATATAAATGAGTTAAAGGCAAGTTTAGCGAAAATCTTTAAATTCAAAACTTTATGTGGACTCCAATTATACTAATTTTATCAATAATTATTTTTCTTGTATTTAAAAATAAGCCAAGAATTGGAGAAACTTTTCTATCTGAAAATAATAAAGAACCCAAAAGAGGAACAAGATCTGAACGAGCATTAGTATCAAAACTTATAGATTTTGAAATTCCAAAGCAGACAATTTTCCATGACTTATATCTAAAAAAACATAATGAAACTTATACTCAGATTGATTTGGTTGTTGCAACAAAAGTTGGAATTTTGGTATTTGAAGTAAAAGAATTTAGTGGTTGGATTTTTGGATCTGGATATAAAACGAATTGGGCTCAGTTATTAAACTACGGGAGAAATAGATTCTATTTTTATAATCCGATTTTACAAAATGCAAAACATATTGATGATTTAAAAAAACAACTTAAACAATTCGAAAATATTCCTTTTTATTCAATTATTGTTTTTTATGGAGGTTGCGAACTTAAAGAAATTAATTTTGTTCCAGATAATACTTTTGTTGTAAAATCAAGGAGAGTATTAGAGGTTGTAGAAAAAATACTTTCTGAAAGTACACCTGCAGAATATACTAATAAAAGAGAAATAGTAGATTTATTTGAGCAAGCTGTAAAAAATGGAGAAGATTTTCAAATCATAGAACAACATACAAAAAATATTAATGAGATGCTTGGGAAAGAAAGAGTTTACAATTAAAAACTATTTTGTCAAAATATCACCCCCGCTACCGCGCGAATCCTTCGCGTGGTGCTAATATCAATAAATAAAGATAAAAAACTAAGAAAACTTATTATTTTTGAAAAAATTAAATGAGTAGAAATTATTATTTTTTCGATTAAAAGTAACCACCCACGCGAAAGGATTCGCGCGGCAGCGTTGGGAATTCGAAGTTGATTATTTACGTTTAATTCTAACGTATAAAAAACTTAAAATTACCAATTTAAATACAGTTTTCTTCGGTATTCCTTCGGTAGTTGTTCGGTAAATCGGCTGTAAAGTCCCGTTTTCTCGTAGCGTTACCGAACAAAGTCCGAACAAAACCCGAACAAAACCCCTAAAAAACAATAAAAAAAAGCGACATCACTGTCGCTTTTTTAATTTATACTCTTACGATATTCGCGCCAAGCGCTCTTAATCGTTCGTCTATTCTTTCGTAACCTCTATCAATTTGTTCGATGTTTTGGATGGTACTGGTTCCTTTTGCAGAAAGTGCAGCAATTAATAATGAAATACCTGCTCTAATATCTGGTGAACTCATGATAGTAGCTTTCAATTGTGATTCGAAATTATGTCCCATTACCACCGCTCTGTGTGGATCGCACAACATAATTTTGGCACCCATATCAATTAATTTGTCCACGAAGAACAAACGGCTTTCAAACATTTTTTGATGAATTAAAACGTCTCCTTTTGCTTGTGTAGCTACTACTAAAATAATACTTAGTAAATCAGGTGTAAATCCTGGCCAAGGGGCGTCAGAAACCGTTAAAATAGACCCGTCAATATCGGTTTTAATTTCATACCCATCTTTGTGAGCAGGAATATAAATATCGTCTCCTTTTTGTTCTAACGTAATACCAAGTTTTCTAAATACGTTCGGAATTTGTCCTAAGTTTTCCCAGCTTACGTCTTTAATCGTAATCTCACTTCTTGTCATAGCCGCTAAACCAATCCAAGAACCAATTTCAATCATATCCGGTAAAATTCTGTGTTCACAACCACCTAAAGATTCCACACCTTCGATAGTTAATAAATTAGAACCGATACCCGTAATCTTCGCTCCCATGGAGTTTAGCATTTTACATAACTGTTGCAAATACGGTTCGCACGCGGCATTGTAAATTGTTGTAATTCCTTCAGCTAAAACCGCTGCCATTACAATATTAGCCGTTCCTGTAACAGATGCTTCGTCTAATAACATATACGCACCTTTTAATCGGCCTTCGTTTTCTACACCATAAAAATGGTCTTCTCTGTTGTATCTAAATTTCGCACCTAAATTAATAAATCCTTCAAAATGGGTATCTAAACGACGTCTTCCAATTTTATCACCACCTGGTTTTGGTATAAATCCTTTTCCAAAACGAGCTAATAACGGCCCTACAATCATAATAGATCCACGTAAACTTCCACCTTCTTTTTTGAATGCTTCCGTTTCTAAATACCCAACATTTACATCGTCTGCTTGAAACGTGTAATCACCAGGTCCGTTTTTCTGAATTTTAACACCTAAGTTACCTAATAAAGTAATTAGTTTGTTTACATCAATAATATCAGGAATGTTAGTTACTCTAACTTTTTCTGAGGTTAACAAAACAGGACATAAAACCTGTAATGCTTCGTTTTTTGCACCTTGTGGTTGCACATTTCCTTTTAAGGGCTTTCCGCCTTCAATTTTGAATGTTCCCATTTATACTATATTATTAGGATTATTTTTTGGTTTAAAATTTTTACCGCCTTTATAATTTGGATTATTTAAATTGGCTTTTGTATTATCTGGCGAATTCGGTTTTGCATTAGATGCATTCTGATTTCTATTGTTATTTTGTTGCGGTCTGTTTTGGTTTGCTGATGGACGGTTTTGATTTCTGTTGTTTGTAGCCGTCTCATTCTTAGTAAAAAACTGAGTCTTATTCGACTGTTTTTTATTCACCTTCATTAAATTTTGCGATGTAGAAAGTTCTTCTTTCATTGCCGTTAAGTTTAATTCACCATTAGACAATTCTAATAAATGATTAAAAATCACTTCATCCGTAACCGTATCTTTATTCCAGCTTAAAAAGCATTTTTTCATATGATTGGCAATCACAATAATTAAAGCGTTTTTTAATTCGCCTTCCTCCCATTTACGAGCCACATCTATCATATATTTGATGTTGTTGCCGTAAAATCTGTATTTTGGAAAGTTTTGTGGATAGGCCAAGCGGTCTGGTTTCAATTGCACTACTTCTCTTGTAGGAATTGGAAATGGCGAATCGATATCTAATTTAAAATCAGACATAATAAACAATTGATCCCAAAGCTTGTGCTGAAAATCTGGCACATCACGTAAATGTGGATTCAAATTTCCCAATACCGAAATTACATATCGAGCGCCTTTGTTACGCTTTTCTCTATCTTCAATAGCTGTAATTTGGTTAATTAATTTTTGTACATATCTTCCGTATTCAGGAATAATTAAATGTTCCCGTTGCGAATTATATTCTAAATAATTAATTGATTCTTCGTTGTTGTATGCCATATTTATAATGAAATAATTCCTTCTATTGTTGCTAATTCTTGGTATTTTTCAATTACTGCATCTGCGTTTTGCATGGTAACATTAATTGAAATACTGGTGTATTTTCCTGTTTTAGAAGCGTGTGTTTTTATTACTGCGCCCATATTATTAAAGGCGTTTTCAACTGTGTTTACATTTGTAGCATTGGTTGGTACAATAAATTTGTATAAATACACAGACGGCCAAGTAGTTGATTCTTCTAATTCCGATTTAAGTCTAATATAAAAATCTTCGGTTTCTTTATTCATATTAATTTAATAATAAAGAACAAATATACGTTTATAATGTTTGATTTGAAAATTTAAATAATTAAGATTTTCAAAATAAAAAAAATGATAGTACATTTGATTTTTAAAGCCGTAAAATGAATAAGAAAATTATACTCCTAATTGGTGGTCCTAGTTCTGGAAAAACAACCTTAATTAATCATTTAGAAGCAGAAGGACACATTTGTTATCCTGAAATTTCAAGAGAAGTAATTTTAAAAGCACGAGAAGAAGGTGTTGATTATTTGTTTTTGGAAAATCCGATGTTGTTTAGCGAACGCCTTTTAGAAGGAAGAATTAAACAATTCGAAAAGGCAACTACAGAAGAAAAAACTGTTTTTATTGATAGAGGTATCCCTGATGTAGTGGCGTATATGGATTTTATTGGCGACTCCTACCCCGCTGAATTTGTAGCCGCTTGCGAAACCTACAAATACGACAAAGTTTTTTTGTTACCGCCTTGGGAAGAAATTTACACCAGCGATGCCGAACGATATGAAAGTTACGAGGAAGCTACCAAAATTCATACATATTTGGTAGACACGTATACAAAATATGGATATGATTTACACGAAGTGCCAAAAACGTCTGTAGAAGAACGATTTCAATTTATCATCAATCATTTAAAATCCTAATTCAATCTAATGAATCAACCGTTAGATGTATTAAAAGCGCACTGGAAACATACTGCTTTTAGACCTACTCAGGAAGAAATTATTACTACTGTATTGCTCGGTAAAGATACGTTTGCCTTATTGCCAACAGGCGGTGGAAAATCTATTTGTTTTCAAATCCCTGCCCTAATAAAGCCTGGAATTTGTTTAGTTATTTCGCCTCTTGTAGCTTTGATGAAAGATCAGGTTGAAAATTTAAAAAACAAAAATATAAAAGCCATTGCCTTAACGGGTGGTATTTCTTTTGAAGAAACCAATAATTTATTAGACAATTGTGTATTTGGCGATTATAAATTTCTATATCTATCGCCAGAACGGTTACAACAAGATTGGGTTTTAGAACGAATAAAAAACCTTAATATAAATTTAGTTGCGATTGACGAAGCACATTGTATTAGTCAATGGGGACACGATTTTAGACCTGCTTATTTAAAAACATCAGCGTTAAAAGACTACTTTTCAGTGCCGTTTATTGCGTTAACTGCTACAGCTACCCCAAGAGTTCAAGAGGATATTTGTACGCTTTTACAATTAAAAAATCCAGTTGTTTTTAAAAATTCCTTTTCACGAGAGAATTTAGGATATCATATTATAAAAACAGAAGACAAATTTGGGAAACTTAAACAAATTTTCTTAAAAAATCCTGAACCCTCAATCGTATATGTAAAAAACAGAAAATCTTGTATAGAAATCAGCAAAATACTTATAGATTTTGGTTTTACAGCAACTTATTATCACGGTGGATTATCAGGCAAAGAAAAGGATAAAAATATGCAACTTTGGTTGGATGAAAAAGCCAAAATAATAGTCGCCACCAATGCCTTTGGTATGGGAATTGACAAACCAAATGTAAAAACGGTAGTGCATTTACAAATTCCTGATAATATTGAAAATTACTATCAAGAAGCTGGTAGAGCGGGAAGAAATGGTGAGAAATCCTACGCCTTATTACTTACTCAAGACGTACAATCGGAAAATATATTACAACTGTTTGCTGGCAATTTACCCAATAAAGAATTTCTGCATTTGGTATATAAAAACCTAAACAATCAGTTTCAAATAGCATATGGCGAAGGGTTTCAAGAAGTTTTTTATCTTAACTTAAACTTGTTTTGTGCAAAATTTAATTTACCTGTTACTAAAACGTATGCTTGTTTGCAATTTTTAGACCGACAAGGCATCATAACATTAAATAATTTAATTAGCAACAAAGCCAATTTGCAATTTATTATTGAAAGTCGAGAAGTAATTAGATATTGCAGTTTAAATACTAAAGAGGCAGAAATTATAGAAACCATTTTACGAAATTACACTGGTATTTTCGAACAAGTTACGAGTATAAATACCGCACTTATTGCTTCCAAATCTGGAAAAACAGAAGAACAAGTAATTACCGTTTTAAATAAACTACAAGCACAAGAAATAATAGAATTGAAACTGCAAAGTAATGATATTTCAATTCTATATAACGAACCACGCGAAGACAGCTATACTATTAATCGTGTGGTTAAACTATTAGAAAATCAAAATCAGATAAAAATTGCGCAGCACAAACAAATGCTTCATTTTGTGACAGATACTACTACTTGTAAATCGGTTTTAATTTCCAAGTATTTTGGAGAAGAGAATCCTAAAAACTGTGGCATTTGTTCGTATTGTACTTCTAAAGATAAAGCAAAACCTAAATCTGTATCAGAAAGTATTAAAAACGTATTAGAAAAAGCACCTCTATCGTCAAATGAAATTGAAAATGTACTCACTTTTTCAACAGAAGAAATTATCTTTGCCCTTCAGAACTTATTAGAAAATGATATTATTTATTTAAACGCTTCGAATAAGTATCAAATTAAGTAAAAATAATTAGACAAAAAAAAAGAACGTTTGTCGACAACTTTGAGAATTGACTTTTTAAATCTGCGAATCTGAGGTAAAAAGTAAATAAATACAATAAATGGAAAATTTAAGAATCATATTTATGGGAACGCCCGACTTTGCCGTTGGAATTCTTAATACACTATATAAAAGTGAGTTTGAAATTGCAGCAGTAATTACAGCGCCAGACAAACCTGCAGGTCGTGGACAGAAAGTTTCAGTTAGTGCCGTAAAAACTTATGCATTAGAAAAAAACATTCCCATTTTGCAACCCACCAATTTAAAAAGTGAAGATTTTTTAAAAGAATTAGCCAGCTATAGTGCCAATTTGCAAATCGTAGTAGCGTTTAGAATGCTACCTGAAGTGGTTTGGAAAATGCCAAAATACGGCACATTTAATCTGCACGCTTCTTTGTTACCTAATTACAGAGGAGCGGCACCTATAAACTGGGCAATTATTAATGGTGAAACAGAAACCGGTGTAACCACTTTTTTTATAGATGATAAAATTGATACGGGTGCTATGATTTTAAATCATAAGGTAGCTATTGATAAAAATGAAAACGTGGGTCAGCTTCACGATAAATTAATGCATTTAGGATGCGATACTGTAATAGAGACGTTACATTTAATACAAAATGGAAAAGTGGAAACTACCATTCAAACCGAAAATTCAGATTTAAAAACAGCTTATAAACTAAATAAAGACAATTGTAAAATTGATTGGTCGAAAGCAGGAAATGAAATTTACAATCAAATCAGAGGTTTGTGTCCTTATCCTGCCGCTTGGACATATATTAAAGATGGAGAAAATGAGTGGAATGTTAAAATATATGACACTACATTTATAGAAGAAAAACATACCTATAGTATAGGTAAAATTATTTCTGGAAAAAAGGAAATGAAAATTGCCGTAGCAAATGGTTTCATTCAAATTGATAGTTTGCAATTTCCAGGCAAAAAGAAAATGCAAATTCACGAGCTTTTAAATGGCACTTCAATTGGTGCGGATGCCTATGTTAAGTGAGTTTAAGTGCTAAAAATAGGGCAAAATAGGCCACGTTATTAACATTTGCTATAATTTATTAACATTTTAAGCAAAAATAGCTGTAAATGCTTGCGTAGTTTAATGATACATTTAAATTTGTATAACAAAATTATGTATAATCATTTTAAAACTATCAATTATGAACAAATCAGAATTAATCGATGCAATGGCAGCAGCAGCTGGAATTACTAAAGCAGCAGCTAAATTAGCTTTAGAATCATTTTTAGGAAGTGTTGAAGGAACATTACAAAAAGGTGGAAGAGTTTCTTTAGTAGGTTTCGGTTCTTGGTCAATCTCTAAAAGAGCGGCTAGAGATGGAAGAAATCCTCAAACTGGAAAAACTATCAAAATTGCTGCTAAAAATGTAGTAAAATTCAAAGCTGGTGCTGACTTAGATGG
The DNA here is from genome assembly GCA_041303115.1 of Flavobacterium sp. Taxonomy (GTDB): domain Bacteria; phylum Bacteroidota; class Bacteroidia; order Flavobacteriales; family Flavobacteriaceae; genus Flavobacterium. The sequence continues at coordinate 2,782 of JBFYPW010000043.1, read as the reverse complement.
ATCAGTAAACAAATAATAAATACTTTTTATTTATTTGAAAACCTCTTAGTTTCTAAGAGGTTTTTTTTATTTCAAAAATTTACATTCAGTTAGTAATGTAATATTAAACTGGATAATTTGTTCATTTAAATTATTTTTCTTAATTTCAATTAAAATTAAATGGCTTATGATTTCATTGTTACCTAAAAAAGGTTGTTTACTCGTTGCAGAGCCAACCATATTAAATGATATGTCTTTCAATAGATCTGTAATTTTACTAACAGAACATTCTAATGATGGTAGTGTGGGCTTTATACTGAATAAGCCGCTCTCCTATTCCATAAATGATTTGATTCCAGAAATTGATGCCAATTTTATGATTTACAATGGAGGGCCTGTAGAACAAGATAACTTATATTTTTTACATAACGCGCCTGAACTAATTCCTGATAGTATTGAAATTGCTTATGGTTTATACTGGGGAGGTAATTTTGAAACTACAAAACTTCTCATTAACGATGGAAAATTAACTAAAGAAAATATTCGTTTTTTCTTAGGATATAGCGGATGGGAAACCAATCAATTAGCAGAAGAATTGGATGACAATTCTTGGATAATTGTTGAAAACGATTTGCAAAACAAAATTATAAGTAAAAACAGCCAAAATTTTTGGAAAGAAAAACTAAATGAAATTGGCGGCGAATATATTTACTTTTCAAATTCGCCAGAAAATCCTACGCTTAATTAATTAAAGCATTTAATAAACCTGTTATTTCTTTGGCTACTTCTGAAGTAAATTCTTTTTTTCGGTATTTTGTAATAGGTTGAATTCCTGTAATCACATTTGAAATAAATAATTCATCTGCTTTTTGCAAATCAAATGGTGAAATACTTTTTTCGATCATTTCAATAGTATCCATTTTATTTACAATAGCAATAATTTGTTTTCGCATAATTCCGTTTAAACAACCATCTGAAGTGGGTGGCGTAATTATTTGATTGCCCATTTTCATAAAAATAGTACCATTTGTAGCTTCTACAACATTTTTATCTTCATTAATTAATAGGCAATTTTCAAATCCGTTTTCCTTTGCGAAGATACTCGCCACCACATTAATCATTTTATTATTGGTTTTTAGAGTAGCCAATAAATGTTTGGAAATATGAAAATCTTTAAACAATTCCACTTCATAAGTAGTTGAAGAAAAAACGTAACTATCAGATGCCAATTCAGAACAAGTAATGATAAATTGCACATCGTTTGATGTAGGATTATAAAATCCTTCAGCGTTTCTAAAAACAGAAAAACGAATTCTATTACTAACTTTATTTGTCTGTAATGCAATTATTTTTAAAATTTCTTCTTCCATAAATTCCATTGTAAAATTCATTGGAATTTCCATTCTACAAATTCGCATCGAAGCCATTAAACGTAAATAATGTTCTTCTAAAAACAATATTTTAGTTCCATTAACTTTGATGGTTTCAAAAATGGCATCACCAAAAAGAAACCCTCTATTGCTTTCGACAGCCAAATTGCTCGTATCTTGTATATTTCCGTTACAATTAATCATAAAAAAAAGTCCCGCCTTTTATAGCGGGAACAAATATACTTATTTATTAAAATTAAACCGAACCAATTACGTGTTTTAAATCGGAAACCAAACTTTCCCACAATAATTTATTTTCAGGTAATTCATCTTCTTCAGAAAAATCGACAACAATTAAAGATACATCATTTGTAATTTCATCTACTTGAATTTTAAGTTCGAAATAGTATTCAGTGTCTTTACCATCTTCATCTAACCATTTGAATTTTACCTTCTCACCTGTTTTTTTAGAAACCAATTTGGCATTTTCTTCCGAATCATCCCAAATAAAAGTATAGTATTCTCCACGCGAATTTACATTATCAGAAAACCATTCCGATAAACCAGATGGCGTAATAATATATTGATATAGTAATTGCGGTGACGAGTGTATTGGAAACTCTAATTCGTACTTAACTTTTGACTTCATAATTGTATTTTAAATTTTTAGCAAAATATAAAAAAATATGATACCACAACTATTATTTACATTATTTTTTGTAACAAATTTTTAATTATAAAATTTCGATTTATTTTTTGGAAAGAAAGTAATTATTTATATATTTGCACCCGCATTGAGAAATGCAAAAATATTTAATGGCGAGATAGCTCAGTTGGTTAGAGCGCAGGATTCATAACCCTGAGGTCACGGGTTCAACTCCCGTTTTCGCTACAATAAAAACCCTAACTTCTTAATAATTAGATGTTAGGGTTTTTTATTTACTTTTTTTAAAATAATAATGATGCATCATTCATCTGATTTCCAAGAAACATATATTTTAGTTGTTATTTTTTAGCAAATTTTTGTTATTGAATCCTATTTTTTTTGCACTTTTGCATAGCAAAAAATTTAGCTATGCCAAAAATATCAAACAAAGGGATTCAAATGCCTGAATCGCCAATCAGAAAATTAGTACCTTACGCAGAAGGAGCCAAAAAAAGAGGGACAAAAGTGTACCATTTAAACATTGGTCAGCCCGATATTAAAACACCTGAAGTAGCGTTACAAGCTGTAAAAAACTTCGATATAAAAGTATTAGAATACAGTCATAGTGCTGGATTTGAAAGCTATAGAACCAAACTTTCAGCTTATTATAAAAATCAAGGTTTACCCGTAGATACAAAAGATATTATCATTACCACAGGTGGCTCTGAAGCACTTATGTTTGCATTAGGTTCTACTTTAGACAATGGTGATGAAGTAATTATCCCTG
>JBFYPW010000042.1:0-17994 GCA_041303115.1 Flavobacterium sp. | reverse complement strand
GTGCCGATGGTCCAACTGTTTTATTTCAATCTGGAACTATTGATTTGCAAAATAAAAGAGTAATTAATATCGTAGGAACCCGTCAAATTAGCCCTTATGGAGCCGCATTTACCAATACACTTTTAGAAGATTTAGCGCCATTGAACCCAATTATTGTTAGTGGTTTTGCATATGGAGTAGACATTGTGGCGCATCAAGCGGCAATGCAAAATAATTTACAAACCATTGGAGTTTTGGCTCACGGTTTGAATCAAATATATCCAAAATCACATAAAAAGTATATTTCTCAAATGGAGCAAAATGGTGGCTTTATGACCGAATTTTGGAGTTCTTCAAATCCGGATAGAGAAAACTTTATCAAACGCAATAGAATTGTAGCAGGTATGTGCGAAGCTACTATTGTAATTGAAAGTGCCGAAAAAGGCGGTTCACTAATTACGGCTAATATAGCGAATGATTATAACCGAGATGTATTTGCTGTTCCGGGAAGAATTACCGATAAATTTAGTCAAGGGTGCAACAATTTGATAAAAACCCAGCGTGCACATTTACTAAATAGCGCGGCGGATTTAATTTATATTTTGAATTGGGATATTGATTCTAAGAAAGAAAGCAAACCTATTCAAAAACAACTATTTATTTCCTTGACGGAGGAAGAACAAAAAATCTATGACTATTTGGTAAATAAAGAAAATGAATTAATGGATATTATAGCATTAGATTGCGATTTCCCTATTTTTAAAATGTCATCTTTATTATTAAATATGGAGTTAAAAGGTGTTATTAGACCTTTGCCAGGCAAGTTGTTTGAAGTGGTATAGTTTTAAGTCATAAAGTCGTAAAGTCGTAAAGTTGAAAGCACAGTCACGGAATTTAAAGTCATATAATTACACAACAGTAACTAATTTATCTTATTTTTTAAAACACAAATTTCACAGATTAGCACGAAACTAATGTGTGAAATCCGTGAAATTTGTGAAAATCTGTGTAAAAAATGCTACAAAAAGCCAAGTTTTTCTCGTACTCTTTTTAAAACGCTATCCGCTACATTTCCAGCTTTTTTAGCTCCTTCAAAAAGTAATTTATCTACTTCTTCCGGGTGGTTTATGTAGTGGTTATATTTTTCTCTTTCGGTTTTAAATTTTTCAGTAATTAAATCAAATAGCGCTTGTTTGGCGTGTCCAAAACCATAATTTCCAGCTAAATATTTGGCTTTTAAATCTTCTGTTTCTTCTGGCGAAGCTAATAATTTATATAAACCAAAAACATTACAAGTATCTGGATTTTTTGGTTCTTCTAAAGGTGTGCTATCTGTTTCAATGCCTTTTACTTGTTTTAACAGAGCTTTATCATCCAGAAAAATATTGATAAAATTATTTCGAGATTTACTCATTTTATGTCCATCTGTTCCAGGAATTAGCATAGTTTCTTTACTTGTTTTTCCTTCTGGTAATACAAATGTTTCTCCCATTTGATGGTTAAATCTTGAAGCTACATCTCTTGTAATTTCTAAATGTTGCATTTGATCTTTTCCAACAGGCACAATTTCGGCATCGTATAATAAAATATCGGCAGCCATTAGCATCGGATAAGTAAACAATCCTGCATTTACATCTTCTAATCGGTCAGCTTTGTCTTTAAAAGAATGGGCTAATGTTAAACGTTGAAAAGGGAAAAAACAACTCAAATACCAAGACAATTCTGCGGTTTGTGGCACATCAGATTGTCTGTAAAATACTACTTTATTCGTGTCTAACCCACATGCTAACCAAGCGGCAGCTGTGCTGTAGGTGTTTTGTTTGAGTTCGGTTCCGTTTTTTATTTGCGTAATCGAATGCAAATCGGCAATAAATAAAAACGATTCATTCGCAGGATTATTTGCCATTTGTATAGCCGGAATAATCGCACCTAATAAATTTCCTAAATGTGGCGTTCCTGTGCTTTGAACACCTGTTAATATTTTTGCCATTTTGATTCTTGTTTTTGCAAATGTAAGTTTTTAAGTAAAAAGAGCCAAGTAAAAAGCAGCAACTAAAAAGAATAAGTTTTTTAAAATTGTTTACTTTTGAAAATCGAATACTGTCTGAGAAATGAAATTATTTAAATATCCGTTTTGGTTGCTATACCGTATCTGGTTTTACCTATTGGTATTGTTGCCTATAATTCTGTTATTTCCACTCATATTAATTACCATTTTAAGCGAAAAATCATACCTTTTGTTTTTTAAAATCGCACGACTTTGGGCTCGAGTTATTTTAATTGGAATGGGTTTTAGATATTCTATAAAAGGCACTGAAAATTTTGAAGCAGGTAAAAGTTATATGTTGGTAGCCAATCATACTTCAATGACGGATATTATGTTGATGTTGTTAGCTGTAAAAAATCATCCGTTTGTATTTGTTGGAAAAAAAGAATTGGTTAACATTCCCATTTTTGGATTTATTTATAAGCGTGTTTGTATTTTGGTTGATCGAGGAAATAGCAAAAGTCGATTTGCAGTTTTTGAACGAGCACAAAACAGAATTCAACAAGGTTTGAGTATTTGTATTTTTCCTGAAGGCGGTGTGCCTGATGAAAGTATACTTTTAGATGAATTTAAAGACGGCGCTTTCCGAATAGCAATTGAACACCAGCTCACAATTGTTCCGATAACTTTTTATGATAACAAAAAACGATTTTCGTTCACGTTTTTTAGTGGTTCACCAGGAAAAATGAGAGCCAAAATTCATCCAACCATAGAAACAATTGGGAAAACGATGGATGACAAACTTCACTTAAAACAACACGTAAGAGAGATCATTTTAAGTGAACTCCAAAAATAATAAGCATAAAAAAACGCCTATATTAGGCGTTTTAATTATTGTACTACAACTGAAAATTCTTCATAAAGATTAACTCCGTTGGCATCTTTACCTTTCCAAAACTTTAAAAGGTACGTACCAGTTGAAGCGGGCTTAAATCTTAAAATTTTCGTTTGTAATTGATTTAGCAATGGCAAACAGCCTTGTTCTTCTATTACGTAATTTAGTACGGCAATAGTTCTATTAAAACCGTCTCGGGTGTAATAAAAACCTTCAAAACCATGACAACTAGAAGGCCTTGAATACGTAACTTCAATTTCGTTTACGGTATTTACAGTAAAGGTTGTCGGTAAAACCACCGATTCTACTTTTAGTAATTCGAAATGAACTCTTGGTCCATCAGGTTCTTGAGTACAAGAGATAGATAGTACAATAATACAGATAAGTGCTATTAATTTTTTCATAATACAACTTTTTAAAAATTCCGAATCTTCAATTTGGTTTTAATCAAAAAACCATCCTAAAAAAGGATGATTTTTTGTCTTATGCGTTTTGTTCTTTAAGTAATTCTTTTATTTTAACTTCTAACTCATCCATTAATTCTGGATTGTCTTTTATTAATTGTTTTACAGAATCTCTTCCTTGTCCTAATTTGGTTTCACCATAACTAAACCAAGAACCACTTTTCTTAATAATTTCAAAATCTACGGCTAAGTCTAAAACTTCACCCACTTTAGAAACTCCTTCACCATACATAATATCAAATTCTGCAGTTTTAAAAGGAGGTGCTACTTTGTTTTTTACAATTTTCACTTTCGTTCTGTTTCCAATAACATTGTCTCCATCTTTAATTTGCGAAGAACGTCTGATGTCAATTCTTATAGAAGCGTAAAATTTCAATGCGTTTCCTCCAGTTGTGGTTTCAGGACTTCCAAACATTACTCCAATTTTATCTCTCAACTGATTGATAAAAAACACGGTACATTTTGTTTTATGAATGGTTCCTGTTAATTTTCTTAAGGCTTGCGACATCAAACGGGCGTGTAATCCCATTTTGCTATCACCCATATCACCTTCAATTTCACTTTTTGGTGTCAATGCGGCAACCGAGTCAATTACAACAATATCTACAGCGCCTGAGCGAATTAAACTCTCCGCAATTTCTAAGGCTTGTTCTCCGTTATCAGGTTGTGAAATAATTAAATTATCAATATCAATTCCTAATTTTTCCGCATAAAAACGGTCAAAAGCGTGTTCTGCATCAATAAATGCGGCAATTCCTCCTGCTTTTTGTGCTTCTGCTATGGCGTGTAAGGTTAGGGTGGTTTTACCAGAAGATTCTGGTCCGTAAATTTCGATAATTCTTCCTTTCGGATATCCATTTACACCCAATGCAATGTCTACGCCTAAAGATCCTGATGAAATGGTTTCTACTTCTTCTACAGCAGAATCGCCCATTTTCATTACAGCTCCTTTACCGTACGTTTTGTCTAATTTGTCTAATGTTAGTTGTAAGGCTTTTAATTTAGCTTCTTTTTCTGTGCTCATAATAATTAATTTTTCGTAAAAATACAGAATTTTTTTATTGCAACAAATTTTGTTTGTAAGTTTCTTGACACATTTTCAATTAAAAAATATTTTTATCTTTGCTGCTGAATTCTTCCATTTAGAATTCTTTTTTTATTTCTTTAAGTCGTGATTATCACGTCTCTAACCTTAATATGTTTATAGCATGCAACTGTACAACACCTTAAGCGCGGAAGAAAGAGCCAAGTTAATTGACCAAGCCGGTCAACGTTTAACGCTTTCTTTTTATGCGTATGCCAAAATTGAAAATCCAACACAATTTAGAAATGATTTGTTTTTGAAATGGAACAAATTAGATGCCTTAGGCAGAATTTATGTCGCAACGGAAGGTATAAATGCGCAAATGTCTGTTCCAGCAGAAAATATTGATGCTTTCAGAGAAACGCTTGAAGCCTACGACTTTATGAAAGGCATTCGCTTGAACATTGCGGTGGAACACGATGATCATTCCTTTTTAAAATTAACTATAAAAGTTAGACACAAAATTGTAGCTGATGGATTAAATGACGACACGTTTGATGTAACCAACAAAGGCGTGCATTTAAACGCGCGAGAATTTAATAAAATTTTGGAAGACCCAAATACGATTGTAGTTGATTTCAGAAATCATTATGAAAGTGAAATTGGCCATTTTACAGGTGCTATTACCCCAGATGTTGAAACCTTTCGTGAAAGTTTACCAATTATCAACGAACAATTAAAAGAGTTCAAAGAAGATAAAAACTTAGTGATGTATTGCACCGGTGGAATCCGTTGTGAAAAAGCCTCAGCCTATTATAAACACCAAGGTTTTAAAAACGTTTTTCAGTTAGAAGGCGGTATTATAAATTATGCCAAACAAATTAAAGAAGAAGGTTTAGAAAGTAAATTCATTGGTAAAAACTTTGTATTCGACCACCGTTTAGGCGAAAGAATTACAGACGATATTATTGCGCAATGTCATCAATGTGGTGATCCTTGTGATACCCACGTAAATTGTGCTAATGAAGCGTGCCATTTATTATTTATTCAGTGCGATTCTTGTGCTGAAAAAATGGAAAATTGTTGTTCTGCAAGTTGTGTAGAAACCATTTATTTGCCATTAGAAGAACAAGAAAAACGAAGAAAAGGGTTAAAAAACGGAAATATGATTTTTCAAAAAGGGAAATCACCGGCTTTAACATTCAAACAAAATTCGGAAAGAAATATTTTTGAGGAAATCGCTCAAAACCCGGTAAAAGTTTCAGCGGTTACCCAAATTAGAAAACGAAAATTAACGACGGAAAGAAAAATATATATTGGCAAAGGGCAACATTATTTCACCAAAGCACAAGTAGGTCAATTTTTAATTGAAAACCAAGAGTTAAAAACAGGAGATACTATTTTTATTTCAGGTCCTACAACTGGAAACGAAAAAATGCAAGTGGGTACCATGTTGATAAATGGAATAGAAAACAACACTGCAAAACCTGGCGACAAAGTAACTTTTGTTGTGCCATTTAAAATTAGAGAATCAGATAAAATGTATAAAATATAACCACCAGTTATAAGAAAAAATTAGCCTGTTACTTCATTAAGATGTAGCAGGTTTTTTATTTTTATTTTTGAGAAGATTGACTATTATTCATATCATTAAAAAACGTATTGTAATCAACATCAAGAACGGTAAGTATTTTCATCAAACAATCCACCGAAATAGTTCTTTTCCCGTTTTCAATACGACCATAATAACTTTGAGAAAGCTCCAGTTGAGCGGCAACATATTCTTGAGAATAATTTTTTTCTAGGCGCAGTAATCGAATTTTTTCATTTATTGTTTTATCCATAAAAAGTGTAGATTATAGCATTTAGAGATACTTGGGTTATGCAACGTTATTAAATATTTTTTTATTAATAAAATTTATCAACAAAAACTTTATGCCAAATAGGCATAATTTAGAACCATTTGGCATAGGATTATTAATTTTTACTTCACAAATTTGTTTTAACAAAAAAGTTCTCGAGAAACCGGTTGTTTAAAACAATTAAATGTTTAATTCTATAAATTAGAAATTAGGATAGAATATCCAATTTTAATTTTTTAAATACAAAAAAATGAGCATTAAAAAAGTTACAAGATACCTTAAAAACGAAACGCAAGTATTAACTTAAAACGAATTCAAATTATGAAAAAAAAAATTAAAATTCTACTTATGCTACTTTTTGTAAGTGGTTTTATTTTCAATTCATGTGATAAAGATTTTGAGGTTGATGAACTCTTAAACAAAAATCAAAAATCCGACAACTCTAATCTAAAAGTTTCAAAAGTATATTTTAATGATTTCAAAAAAAACACTGAGCTTTTAAATAAAATTGCAAAATCAATAGGCAAAAATAAAATAGAACAAAATCAAAGAATAGTTCATTCTACAGATAATAGCTTTTATATTGATACTGATTTTGCATATTTTATTGAAGACGAAAATGGTAAACATTCCTACACTTTTCAAATGATTAGACAAAATCCTCTATATCGTTTGGAAAATCTTATACTTAAAGAAAATGACTCGAGTGGATATAATTTATACATTGCGCAATATGATATCACTGAATTGGAATATGAACAGTTACAAAATGGTGAAAATCCTACTATTATTAATAAATTAAACATAGTTCCAGTAGCGAACAATATTATAAACACAACTAATATTTTTAGCAGGGGTAGTGGAGAATTTTGTTTAACAGAAACCATAATACCAGGAAACACTTGTCCAGGACGAGAACACCACACACTAGGCGATGTTTTAGGTGGTGCAATATGTCCCTATTTTAATGGAGGAGGCTTTAGTCTTTATGCTCAACAAACAATATTTTCATGGGGCCCTTGTGTTCATGATGCCGGAGGAGGTGATGGTGGTGATCCAGTAGATGGTGGAAACAACGATAATATAGATAATACTGGTGGAAATGTAAATACTACACCAACATACACTAGCAACACAATAAAGAAACCATGTGAAGAAATAAAAAAAATAACCGACAAACCACAATTTGTTTCTAATATGCAAGCACTAAAAGACAATATTAACGGCACTAAAGAAAAAGGTTTCATTATTAGAGATAAAGTAGGAACTGATGCATTTTCTCCAATAATTGAAGGAGATAATAAAGGTAATGTTACATATCCTTATTTTGATTCAACTCCTGCTGAACTGGCTTTACTGTTTAGTTCAGTTGGTACAGCTCATAATCATATAATCACAATAAATACTCAAATAGGAATTTTCACTCCCGAAGATTTGGAGAGTTTAGTGTTTAATGGTTTAATAGAAACACATCCACAAAATCCAAATTTAAGCACAATTCCAAAAAAATCTGTTATATTTGTAATAACTGATAAAGGTTTTTTTGCACTAAAAATAAATGATTTAGCAAAATTAGTAGCATTTACCAATTCCTATAGATTATGGACAAAAGAAAAAACGGATGAATATATGAAAGAAGTTTTTCAAGACCCTGATGTATATAATATAAGACCAGAATCTTCACATGACGATCAAGTAATAGGGTTTCTCAGGTTTATAGAAGATCAAGATATAGGTATAGATCTATACAAAGGCGACAAAAATAATTTTAATAATTTTTCAAAACTGTCGCTTACTAATTTTGGATATGGCGAAGAGCCATATTCATTTGTATCAACTCCTTGTAATTAATTTAATTTTTTTTATTATGAAAAACACATTTTTTAAATTCAATACTATATTATTTTTTATGCTTTTTTCTTGTAAAAGCGTAAGTCAAATTCCGATTGTTCGAGGTGCTAATAATGGAAATTTACCTCAAGATTTTAAAAGTTCAGGGAATTATTATTATAAAGATATTCCTAATTATTTACAAAAATTTGTTGGTACATGGGAGTATGTAAATGGAAATGAAAAGTTTCAAATAATTTTAACAAAAACAATTAAGTATCATGTAGTTTATACTGATATAAACTTAGATTTTTATGAAGACGGTATAGTTCTTCAGTATAAAAAATACACCAATAATGTTTTAACCTTTACGTCACCAATATATCAAAACCCAAATTTTAGTTCTATGGATGGTATTAAACTTGAAGGTTATGTTAAAGATTATGGTAGAATAACTAAAACAATTTATTATCCCCAGGTTATGGGAGGAGGAGTCAGAAAACAAGGCGGTGAATACTTTGCTCCTGATTGTATTATAGAAAAGCTACCAAACAGTCATAACCAACCTCAAAAAATCAAGTTTAATTTGTACAATCAAGATACTTGTTGTGGCGAAACAAGTAATGAAATCTATAATGGTTTACCTACTTTTAGTATTCCTTCGGACATTGAAATGACAAAAATATAAATCAAAACTACTTGTTACCGCCGTTCCTATGTTTAGCATCATAAAGTTTTAACAACTTTGAGTAAGGGTTATATTTGATTTTTTCTCGAGTCAATAATTCGCAACACCAATTGATTTATAAAGTTACCGATACTGAAATTTTAATTGCAAAATGTAGGTTTCATTATGATTAATTTGGTTAAAATTTATAAGAAAAATTACCTGTTATGTTATAAAGATGTAACAGTTTTTTCATTCGTAACAACTTGAAAAACCAAAAGTTTAAATTCAGTCAAAAAAATGCTATCTTTACACTCAAAATAACATTAGAAAAGTAGTTTCAATTTTTTTGAGGCGATCAATATATATAAATTATGGCATGTACAAGTTGTTCAACTTCCGATGGTGGTGCACCAAAGGGGTGTAAAAATAATGGGACTTGCGGCACCGATAGCTGCAACAAATTAACGGTTTTCGATTGGTTGGCAAATATGACTTTGCCTGGCGGACAAGCACCGTTTGATTGTGTAGAAGTACGTTTTAAAAACGGAAGAAAAGAATATTTTAGAAATACCGAAAAACTAACTTTAAGCATAGGTGATGTAGTAGCTACTGAAGCTTCTTCTGGTCACGATGTAGGATTGGTGTCTTTAACAGGCGAATTAGTTCGTGTTCAAATGAACAAGAAAAATGTAAAAGACAATGCCGAAATTCCTAAAGTATACCGAAAAGCGACTCAAAAAGACATCGATATTTGGCATGGCGTAAGAAACAAAGAAGACGCCATACAGGTTCGTGCACGTGAAATCGCCATAGCGATTAAATTAGAAATGAAAATTTCGGATATCGAATTCCAAGGCGATGGTTCAAAAGCCACGTTTTATTACACCGCAAATGACCGTGTAGATTTCCGACAATTGATTAAAGAATACGCAAGCGAGTTTAAAATCCGTGTTGAAATGAAACAAGTGGGTTTCCGTCAAGAAGCCGCACGTTTAGGCGGAATTGGTTCTTGTGGACGCGAATTATGTTGTTCTTCTTGGTTAACCGATTTCAGAAGCGTGAATACTTCAGCCGCTCGATACCAACAATTATCCTTAAATCCACAAAAATTAGCAGGGCAATGCGGAAAGCTTAAATGTTGTTTAAATTACGAATTAGATACGTATTTAGACGCACTAAAAGGCTTGCCAGATATGGATACAAAATTGCTTACTGAAAAAGGCGATGCGTATTGTCAAAAAATAGATATTTTCAAAAATTTAATGTGGTTTTCGTACGCAAACGCACCAGCACATTGGCACACGCTAACGGCTGAAAAAGCCAAAGAAATTGTAGCGATTAACAAACAAGGCAAAAAAATTGCTCAATTAGAAGACTTTATAGAAGAAGTTTCAACGGTAAATGTGGAGAAAAAATTTGAAAATGTTGTAGGACAAGATAGCTTAACACGATTTGATCAACCTAAGAGAAAACAAAACAATAACAATAAAAGAAAAAAGAAACCGTTTAAGAAAAATGAACAATAATTTTTTTAAAATACTAAGTTTTTTCTTGCTTTTTATTGTAATTTCTTGCGATAAAAAACAGGTTTTTGATGAATATTATGCATTTGATGGTACTTGGAAAAAAAATAAAAAAGCTATTTTTACTTTTGAACAAAAAGACACCACAAGTGTATATAATTTATTTTTAAACGTTAGAAACAATAACGAATATCCGTATAATAATTTGTTTTTAATTGTATCATTAAACCAGCCAAACGGTAAAGTAGTAGTAGATACTTTAGAATATCAAATGGCAAATCCAGATGGTACTTTATTAGGAACTGGTTTTTCAGATGTAAAAGAAAGCAAACTATGGTACAAAGAAAATTATAGTTTTGAAAAACTCGGAAAGTACACGCTAGAAGTAGAACACGCTGTAAGACAAACAGGCAAAGTACAAGGCGTAAAAGACTTAACAGGCATTACAGATTTAGGATTTAGAATTGAAAAAAGAAAATAAAGAAAAAAATGGCAACTAACAACACCCAAGTCAGTTATTCAGATTACGTTAGAAAATTTTGGAAATTATTCGGCTACACATTTGGTGGCGTATTATTATTTTTTCTTTTGGCATCGTGGGGATTTTTCGGAAAAATGCCTTCGTTTGACGAATTAGAAAATCCAGATACTAATATCGCTACAGAAATTATTTCTTCAGACGGCGTAACGTTAGGAAAATTTTATAAAGAAAACAGAACACCGGTTAAATATCAAGACTTACCTAAGCATTTAGTAGATGCATTAGTAGCTACAGAAGACGAACGTTTTTACGAACATTCTGGAGTAGATGCTAGAGGAACATTAAGAGCTATTTCAAGTTTAGGAAGAAGTGGTGGCGCAAGTACCATTACCCAACAATTAGCAAAAAATTTATTTCATGGTGAAGGGTCGAAATTTTTACCATTTCGTATCATTCAAAAATGTAAAGAATGGATTATTGCTACGAAATTAGAACGTCAATATACCAAGCAAGAAATTATAGCTTTATATTTAAATAAAGTAGATTTTGTAAATAGCGCTGTTGGAATTCGTTCCGCTTCAAAAATTTATATGAATAAAGAACCTAAAGATTTAACTTTAGCTGAAAGTGCTTTATTTGTTGGAATGTTAAAAAACCCAGCATTATTCAATCCTACCAAAGAAAAAAGAAAAGAAAAAGTTTTTCAACGTAGAAATACCGTTTTAGATCAAATGGTAAAAAACAAGTATTTATCGGAAGCAAAGGCAGCAGAATTAAAGCGAATTCCTGTAAAAATAAATTTCAAACCAGAAAGTCATGCAGAAGGAACCGCAACCTATTTTAGAGAATACTTACGTGAAAGTTTAAAACCTATCATTAAAGCTATTGAAGACGAAAAAGGAGAAGAAATTGATTTATATACGGCTGGTTTAAAAATTTATACTACTGTAGATTCGCGCATGCAACAATATGCCGAGGAAGCCGTTGAAGAGCATTTATCGAATTTACAACCCGAATTCAATCGTAGACAAAAAGACAATCCAACGGCGCCATTTTTAGACATTACGCCTGCGGAAACTCAGAAAATCATGAATCAAGCCATGAAAAATTCGGAGAGATGGCGTATTATGAGCATCAATGGAAAATCAGAAGCTGAAATAAAACAATCTTTTGAAGTGCCGGCGAAAATGAAAATTTTTACTTGGAAAGGCGAAAGAGATACCATTATGAAGCCGAAAGATTCTATCCTTTATTACAAACATTTCTTGCAAACCGGAATGATGGCAATGGAGCCACAAACGGGTCATGTAAAAGCTTGGGTGGGCGGAATTAATTATAAATATTTTCAATACGACCACGTTGGTCAAGGCGCACGTCAAGTAGGTTCTACATTTAAACCCTTTGTATATGCTACCGCTATTGATAGACTAGGAAAATCACCTTGTACGATGATAATGGATTCGCCATTTACCATTTTAAAAGGAGATAATAACGATAAAGATTGGACACCAAACAATTCAGATGGAAAATATCGCGGATTGGTTTCTATGAAAAAAGCGTTGGCAAATTCTATAAACACGGTCTCGGCACGATTAATTCATGAAGTGGGTGCGCCAGCCGTTGTGGAAATGGCAAAAAATTTAGGAGTAACTTCCAATATCCCAAATCGCCCTGCAATTGCTTTGGGTGCTGTAGAAATTACGGTACAAGAAATGGTAGCCGCTTTCAGCACTTTTGCCAATGAAGGGGTTTATATTAAACCGCAATTAATCACTAAAATTGAAGATAAAAACGGCGTGGTAATTTATCAGGGCGTGGAAGAATCCCACGACGTGGTAAATAAAGATGTAGCCTATTCCGTTATTAAATTAATGGAAGGCGTTACGGAATCAGGTACGGGTTCTCGTTTACGTTGGGCTGCTTCGGCACCATCTAATTTTTTAACGGGCGTGCCTTATAATATTAAAGGACCAGTTGCAGGAAAAACAGGAACTTCTCAAAACAATTCTGACGGCTGGTTTATTGGAATGGTGCCTAATTTAGCCGCCGGCGTTTGGGTGGGTAATGAAGATCGTTCGGCGCATTTTGAAAGTACAAATATGGGGCAAGGTGCTACAACTGCTTTACCTATTTACGGGATTTTTATGCGAAAATGTCTGGCAGATAAAACCTTAAATATTTCTCAGGAACCATTTAAAAGACCAGCAAATATGTCTATTAAAGTAGATTGCGCTACCGAATCAAGAAGATCTGAAAATGATTCGACAGCTACAGATTCGACAGCAGCCCCAATAGATGCACAACCTGACACAGATGATTTAGGACTATAATTTATATTATGATTTCAAGAAAAGTAAACAACGTACAAGAAGCACTTGAAGGAATTCAAGATGGACAAACAATAATGCTAGGAGGTTTCGGACTTTGTGGTATTCCCGAAAACAGTATTGCTGAATTAGTAGAAAAAAACATAACCAATTTAACCTGTATTTCAAACAATGCTGGTGTAGACGATTTCGGATTGGGATTGTTGTTACAAAAGCGTCAAATTAAGAAAATGATTTCTTCTTATGTAGGCGAAAATGCTGAATTTGAACGCCAAATGCTTTCGGGTGAATTAGATGTTGAATTAACTCCTCAAGGAACCTTAGCTGAAAAATGCCGCGCTGCACAAGCTGGAATTCCAGCATTTTTTACACCTGCCGGTTTCGGAACAGAAGTAGCAGAAGGAAAAGAAACACGCGAATTCAACGGAAAAATGCACGTAATGGAATTGGCCTATAAAGCGGATTTTTCTATTGTAAAAGCTTGGAAAGGTGACGAAGCGGGAAATTTAATTTTCAAAGGAACAGCTAGAAATTTCAATGCATGTATGGCAGGAGCAGCAAAAATAACGATTGCTGAGGTGGAAGAATTAGTACCAGCAGGAACATTGAATCCAAACGAAATTCATATCCCAGGAATTATGGTAAATCGTATTTTCCAAGGGGAGAAATTTGAGAAAAGAATTGAGCAAAAAACAGTTCGTCAAAAGTAATTCGTGTTCAGTAAAAGAAAAAATTATGTTATCAAAAGAAGATATAGCAAAAAGAATCGCCCAAGAAGTAAAAGACGGGTACTATGTAAATTTAGGAATTGGAATTCCAACTTTAGTGGCGAATTATGTCCGTACGGATATTTCGGTGGAATTTCAGTCGGAAAACGGCGTTTTAGGCATGGGGCCGTTCCCTTTTGAAGGAGAAGAAGATGCCGACATTATCAACGCAGGAAAACAAACGATTACGACTTTGCCAGGAGCCAGTTTTTTTGACTCGGCGTTTAGTTTCGGAATGATTCGTGCACAAAAAGTAGATTTAACGATTTTAGGTGCGATGGAAGTTTCCGAAAATGGCGATATTGCCAATTGGAAAATTCCAGGAAAAATGGTAAAAGGAATGGGTGGCGCTATGGATTTAGTAGCTTCGGCTGAAAACATTATCGTAGCCATGATGCACGTAAATAAAGCAGGCGAATCAAAAATATTAAAGAAATGTACACTGCCTTTAACCGGTGTAGGTTGTGTGAAAAAAGTAGTAACAGAATTAGCCGTTTTAGAAGTAACACCTAAAGGGTTTAAATTGTTAGAACGCGCACCAGGCGTTTCTGTAGAAGACATCATTAAAGCAACGGAAGCTGAATTAATCATTGAGGGAAACATTCCGGAAATGAGTATATAATTAATACAATAGTTTATAATTTTAAACCTGACAGGTTTCGGAAACCTGTCAGGTTTTTATATATTTTAAAGAAAATGGACCTACCAAAAGTAATTCTAAAATCAGGTAAAGAAAAATCTATTCAACGTCGTCACCCTTGGATTTTCAGCGGTGCGGTGTATGGCGTGAGTCGTGAAATTCACGACGGCGAAATGGTAGATGTAGTGGATTCAAAAAACCAACATTTAGGCACAGGCTATTTCAGTGATAAAGGAAGTATTGTGGTGCGTATTTTGACATTTGGCGAGGAAACTTTCTCTGAAAACTTTTGGGCATCCAAACTACAATCGGCTTGGTATTTACGTACTCAACTATTGGATTTTGAAGTTACCAATGCGTTCCGCGTCATTCACGGTGAAGGCGATGGCATTTCGGGATTAATAATTGATTATTACGATAAAAATTGGGTAATTCAAGCCCATTCAACTGGAATTTTTCTTCAAATGGAGCAAATTGCTGAAGCTATAAAATCGAATTTTTCCGAGTATTGCGAAACCATTTATTGCAAAAGTTCAGGCACGTTACCTAACACAGGAACCGATTATTTCTTATTCGGAAACAAAGTCGAAACGGTTGCGAAAGAAAACAGCATTTTGTTTTCTGTAAATTGGGTAGAAGGTCAAAAAACAGGTTTCTTTTTAGACCAACGCGACAACCGTAAATTATTAGGCGAATTCTCCAAAGGCAAAAAAGTACTAAACACCTTTTGCTACACGGGCGGATTTTCTATTTATGCGATGAACGCTGGTGCGGAATTAGTAACTTCAGTAGATATTTCTCAAAAAGCAGTGGATTTAGCAGCAAGTAATATGGAATTGAATTTTCCAAATGCCAATCATAAAGCTGTAGCTGATGACGTGTTCAATTTTATGAAAGAACACACGCAACACTATGATGTTATTGTTTTAGACCCTCCTGCATTTGCAAAAAGCATAAAAAGTAAACATACGGCAACACAAGCCTATAAACGTTTAAACATTGCCGGTTTAAAAGCCTTAGCGCCTAACGGCATATTATTTACGTTTTCGTGCTCACAAGTAATTGACGATGTATTATTCTACAACACCGTTGCCGCAGCAGCCATAGAAACCGGAAGAAACATCAGAGTATTACATAAATTAGAACAAGGACCCGACCACCCAACCAATATTTACCACCCAGAAGGGCATTATTTAAAAGGATTGGTGTTGTTTGTGGAGTAGAATTTTAGTGTTCAGTAATTTGTATAAAAATAACCCTTATTGGTTAAAGTTCCCTATTTCATTATTACTATCAAATTTTTTCATTAGAAAGAAACAATAACATTATAATTTTTATTATATTGCTTATCAAATCTTTTGCCCTATGAAACGGTTACTTACCTTCTTTAAATGGTTTTTTATAAGCTGTGTTGGCTTCATACTTATCTTGTATGTGTTTGATGTAGATTATTTGCTTCGTGCCGTAAAAACCATTTATTTAAAAGGACATACCACTGCATTTTTAGAAGATTATAAAGAATTTCCAAACCGTACCATTCAAAAAGGGACGGCTCAACCTTGGGCGGTTTCTAAAGATTACAATAGCGTTCCGGCTACAGACATATTAAACACAACTCATAAAAACTTACAAACGGTTGCATTTCTTATCATAAAAAACGATAGTATTTGGCATGAAACTTATTTTGATGGGTACACCAACACGTCTAAAAGTAATTCTTTTTCTATGGCCAAAAGCATTGTTTCGGCAGCTTTAGGCAAAGCCATAATGCAAGGAAAAATTAAAAATTTAGATCAAAAAGTTACCGATTTTTTTCCAAAATTAAAAGGCAAATTTGCTAAAGAAGTCACGGTTGGCGATTTGTCTTCTATGGCCTCTGGTTTAAGTTGGGACGAAAAATACTACAGTCCATTTTCTATCGTAACTCGGGCATATTTTGATGATCAGTTAAAAGAAGTTATTTTAGGTTTGAGCATCCAAGAAAAACCAGGACAAAAATTTAATTATTTAAGTGGCGCCACACAATTATTAGCGATGTGTATTGAAAAAGCTACAGGAATGTATCTTTCTAATTATGTGTCTGAGCATTTTTGGAAACCTATGGGTGCCGAAAACGATGCGCTTTGGCAATTAGATGCCGCTGATTTTGGCATAGAAAAGGCCTATTGTTGTATTGCCAGTACGGCTCGAGATTTTGCCCGATTTGGAAAATTGTACAAACAAAATGGTGTTTGGAATGGCAAGCAAATTTTAGAGCGTTCGTTTGTGGAAAAATCATTACAACCTCGTTTTTCGGATAGTCCAGAATATGGTTATGGTTGGTGGTTGCATCATATAAATGGAAAAAAAATATATTATATGCGAGGTCATTTGGGGCAATTTGTAATTGTACTTCCAGAAGACGATATTATTATTGTTCGATTAGGACATTTAAAAGGTAAACAAACTCAAACCGACCCACATAGTAACGATTTATATGTTTATATAGAAGAAGCTTTAAAAATGATTAATAAAAAGAAATAGATATGCTAAACAACATCCAATTAGACAATATTTTATTTTTAGATATTGAAACGGTTCCTGAAACGGAACATTTTTCGGATTTAGATTCCGATTTTCAAGAACTTTTTGCACACAAAACGCAATACCAAAGAAAAGAAGACGTTTCTCCAGAAGAATTTTATGAAAGAGCCGGCATTTGGGCTGAGTTTGGTAAAATAATTTGCATTTCTGTAGGCTATTTTACGCAAAAAAGTGGCGAACGACAGTTTAGAGTCACCACGTTTCAAGGAGATGAAGAACGCTTATTATTGGATTTTTCTAATTTGATAAACAATCATTTTAATTTGCCACAGCATGTGATGTGCGGACATAATGTAAAAGAATTTGATTTTCCGTTTATCGCACGTCGTATGTTAATTCACGGGATAAAAATTCCAGATAAATTAAATTTAATGGGCAAAAAACCATGGGAAGTACCGCATTTAGACACCTTAGAATTATGGAAATTTGGCGATTACAAACACTTCACCTCTTTAAAATTATTAACGAAAGTGTTGGGTGTTCCTTCTCCTAAAGATGATATTGATGGAAGTGAAGTAGCAAAAGTGTTCTACAAGGACAAAGATATTGACCGAATTGCTACCTATTGCGAAAAAGATGTAATAGCTGTAGCGCAAATAATATTGAAGTTGCGACTGCAAAAATTATTAACTTCAGATGAAATTTTGAAAGTATAAGGCATAAAAAAACCACGTAATCATTACGTGGTTTTTTTATTTTAATTACGTTTTAGTTTCCTGCTAAAGCATTGGTACTAAACTTTTTCACATCCGCAATTTCGTTATCTGAATAAACTACTGCGCTTAAAGCTTTTGTGGTATAAAAATTCCAAAGACCTGTTTTTTTCCCTTGTTCGAAAGAACCTTCCGAAACTAAATTACCTGTTTCATCAAAAGATTTCCATAAACCATCTGCTTTTCCATTAATATAATTTCCTTTGTGCATTACTTTACCGTTAGAATGATAATACGTTACTTTTACTG
>JBFYPW010000041.1:0-18002 GCA_041303115.1 Flavobacterium sp. | reverse complement strand
TTCCAATACATATAATCCTGGAGTATAATTAGTTAAATCAAGTTCTGTAGTAGAAACAGTTACTTTTTTATTGGTAAGTTTTTTACCTAATAAATCGTAAACATTTACTTCAGAAATAGTTTGATTGATTTTAGATTGAATATTCAAAATTGAATTCGTTGGGTTTGGATATACCATAAACTCATTAGTATTGAATGATTCTGATTCTAAAAGTGCCACAAATTCAGTTGTAAACGTATTTGTTACAATAGCTGGGTTGTAGTCAAAATAAATGGATGCCGCATTTGGAATTATATCACCTACGGAATAACCTGCTTTTGGTTTGATTTTGAAGGTTACATATCCTTTTCCAATAGTAGAATTGGCAACCGAAACTGGCAATTGAATGTTATTGAATTTCCAATTTAATTCTGTACCTACTCTGTCTAATTCATAAGCATGACTAGAACTAATCATGGATAATGTATTCTCATCTAATTTATTATTTAGAACATCATTAATTCTTACATTAATAGCACTAGCGTTACCCGTGTTTTCAAAACGAATTGTGTAGTATAAATAATCATTAGAAGTAAAACTAGAATGTAATATTTGAGGGCCACGTGCTTCCATTTTATCATTTGGATCGTATGCATTTACAACCATTTGAGTTAATGTGTTACTGTTGTTTTCAAGAACTACATCACCTGCAGTTGGTACTATAGAAGCTTGACTTACCAAATAATCATTCGCATTTACAGTTGGGATAGTAGGCACTAACATAATTACGTTAATTGTTCTAACTTCAAAAGGTAATAAGTTAGTGAAGTTATAAGTAAAGCCTGTTGCTGTACTTGTTGTAGCAGGAGTAGTTGAAACAATTGAAACAGGACTAGGTTTAGTAAATGATAGCGTTCCAGAAGGAATAATTTGATTTCCTAAATTCGCGTAGACAATTCTATTAATATAATTAAATCCTGGTCTTGGTGCGTTAAATGGCACAACAGCTACTCCTAAATCATTATAATTTTGAAGCGAAGTCACTGGAAAATTATATGTTGTCATTCCAGCTCCAGTTGGAGTTAAATTTAAAAACTGAGATGGATTAACATTATACATTGTTGCATAAGCTGGGTTGACTACAAAAGAAACATCATATGAATTAGTAGTAACCATATCATAAATACTAAATGATCCTGTTGGTGCAATTACATTATGAACCACGCCATTATCATTTTTCTCATGTGTAAACTTTCCTAAAGGGAAATTCACTTCACCAGTATCTTTTGTACCATTATTATTTGAATCTAAAAAGGCATTAAATGTAAAACCTGTACAGTTTATTACACCTGTAGAAGTTGACATATTATTAATAGTTACAAATCCATTTTGATTAGAGAAATTAGTAACCATCATTAAATAATATTGACCTGCTTGTGCATTTTGAATTACAGGATATTCAGTTGGAGAAGCTGAATAACTACAACTTACAATATTACTTGGCCCCACTAAGTTACAACTTGGTGTACCACTTGTAAACGGACCATAAATAATATAATCTACATCTTGATTGTTAAAATTTGGCGCATTATTTCCTTGTGTAATTACTAAATTTATATTTCCAGAAGTGCTAATTGGTAAATAGAACCAGTTAGGATTTGGTGTAGTATTTAAACATCCTGAAGCGCCAGTACTAGCAACACTTATAGTATTTGTAAATGGGACACCTAAAGAATTACATAATAAATTTGCGTTTGCACAAGATGAAGCTAAATTACAATTAGATTGTGCAAAAACTGTTCTTGGGTATATTTTATCACATGCATCAGAAATAATCTCTCTAATAAAAACAGTAGTACTTGAAGCTGAAACTGGAACTACAAAATTAGTAGCCGGTGTTAATGGGTTTACTTGATTTTGTGCTGCAACTAAAGTAGGATAATAAACTAGTATGTTATTTGTATTAATAACTGCTTGAGATGTAGTTAAATCAAACACCACTTGTTGGTCGTTATTGTCATCACATTGCACCATAGGGTTTAACGCAGGCATAACTTGATAGTCAACAGCGTTTAATGTAAAACCATTAATTTGCATCATATTTCCAGATGAAATTTCAGTAACTCTAGAAAAAACAGTATAACTTCCTTGATTTACACAATGTGGGCTAACCAATGGATTAACACCAGAAACAGCATCTGCTTGGGAAGAATGATACGATACTGTATATAAATTTGCAGGTTGATTAGCTAAAATATTTTGAGTATTACTTGCTAAATTGAAACATCCAAATCCGTTTGTTACACAAGATGTCATACTTTGAGGTTGTCCAAACTGAGGCGGACAAGACAAAGTGGTAAACGTAATTGTAACACTTGGTCCACTAATAACATTTGGTGAACACACCGAAACAATTTGAGCCGTACAAGTTGTTCCACAAGGTAAACCAGTTAAAACAAATGGACTCGTTTGTGCCGCAAAATTTCCAGCAATAGTTCCGTTCATCATCAACTGGATGTTGTAATCTGAAGTCGTCGTAGTAGTATTTGGTACCCAAGAAACCGTAGCAGAATTGTTTGTAATATTTGATACAAAAACATTCGTTGGTGGCAAACATTGAGCGCTAACAAAGTTAATGGCTACACTTAAAAGCACTAATAACACAAGTAGTTTTTTCTTCATTTTATAGATTTTAATTATTAATTTTATAATTTAAGTGGCTAAATATAAGTAAATTAAATATAAAAACAATAATTTATGTAGAATAAATCAGACAAAAAGTAAAAACTCTAATAAAAACGTATTTTTTAATTAGGTTTTAGGAGTAAAATGAAACATGTGTAAATCAAAAAAGCCATCCACAAAAGTGGAAAGCTTTTCATCGGTCTAACTACTAAACCTTTTCCCGTAAACGGGATAAACAACACAACTACGTTTCTCTTGAAGAGTCAAGATTTTTGGGCAAAAAAGCATTCTAATAAATTAGAATGCTTCCCAAATGTTGCGGTCTGGACGGGACTCGAACCCGCGACCCCCTGCGTGACAGGCAGGTATTCTAACCAACTGAACTACCAAACCGTTGCTGTAATGCGAGTGCAAATATACTACAGTTTTTGTAACTTGCAAATATTTTAATAAAAAAAATCTGAAATAAGAGCCATTACTTATCCAAACTTCTGTTTTTCAACTAAATATGTGGTTAGTATTTTTTCGAAATTTTCATCCACTGAAACTGGAACATACTTAATTTTATAGGATGCACACGTAATAGCTATGTTTTCAAAATAAGTATTTACTACTTTTTCGTAACTTTCTTTCATGTTTTCGGCAAATAAATTTACTTCTTCACCTGTTTCCATATCAATAAACTTTCTTGGTGTGTTATCGAAATCAAAATTCAACTCTGTTTTTTTATCAAAAACATGAAACAAAACCACCTTATGTTTGTTATGCTTTAAATGCTGCAAAGCACTAAATAGTTTTTCATTATCTTGATTGATAAACATATCTGTAAACAAAATAATCATCGAACGACGGTGAACTTTTTCAGCAATTTGATGGAGAAACGTAATTGTATCTGTTTTTTTAGATTCTTTTGAGTCGTTCAATATGGTTTCAAACTGATTTAAAATCATTCTGTGATGGCGTTCACTTCCTTTTTCTGATGCGTAATATTCATACGTCTCAGAATATACAGAAACTCCTACAGCATCGCGCTGTTTCTTTAATAAATTCATCAAAACAGCGGCGGCTAAAACAGAAAATCCAATTTTATTTTCAGAAAAATTTTGATTCGGTTTTAATTTTGGATAATGCATCGATGAAGAATTATCTATAATTAGATGACATCGTAAATTAGTTTCTTCTTCGAACTTTTTCGTATATAATCTGTCTGTTTTAGCAAATAACTTCCAATCAATATGTTTGGTGCTTTCGCCCTGATTATAAATTTTATGCTCGGCAAATTCGGCAGAAAACCCGTGAAACGGACTTTTATGCATTCCAGAAATAAAGCCTTCAACTATTTGATTAGCCAAAAGTTCTAAATTTTTAAACTTGGATATTTTTTCGAGTTGCGATTCTAAATTCATATCGTAAATATAAGAAAAGATTTTAAATTCTGTATGAAAGTTATTTGTTAAAAAAAAGGCTCAACTTTCGTTGAACCTTTTGTAATGTGTATTTTCTATTGATTATAGTAATGCGTCGATTGCGTCAGTATAGGTTTTTTTTGGAGCTACTCCTACTTGTCTTCCAACTACTTCTCCGTTTTGAAACACTAAAACTGTTGGAATATTTCTTACACCGTATTTTGCAGCAAATTCTTGATTTGCATCAACATCTACTTTACCAACAACGGCTTTTCCTTCGTATTCTGTAGCCACTTCATCAATAACTGGCCCAACCATTCTGCAAGGTCCACACCAAGCTGCCCAAAAATCTACTACTACTGGTTTGTCTGATTTTAATACTACTTCTTCAAAAGTAGCGTCTGTAATTGCTAATGCCATATTTTTATTTTTAGTTTTTTATACTTTAATTATTATATTGCGAAAGTAAAAAATATATTTAAGCTATGAAAAAAATTATGATTTCTTTTACCTATTTAAAGATTAGTAAAATCAATTTATATGTTTTTCAAGAGTTGATTTCATTAATTCAATTTAAAATTAATTTGCATTCTTTCCAATCCTTCTAACAAATCTTTTGAAATATTAATTTTTAGTTTTCTACTTGGCATTTCTAACTTGTTTTTTATAATAGTTTCTTCAATTTCTTCCATTTGATTTTCTATTATAATTTCAGCGTTATTTTCTACCTCATCCTCTATTTCAATGAGATTTTCTTCTTGAATTTCGTCATCTATTTCAATTTCTCGCTTAACAAATCGTTTCACTTTTTCTAATTCTAACAATTCGAATGTTACATTAAAATCCCCTTGATGAATGGAGAAAAGTTCGTTTAATTTTGAAATTAATTGTTCTTTTAACTCTTCAACTGGTAACTGAATGGTTAATTTTTTTGCAAAATCTGGCAAAACATCTTGTAAACTCTGAAGATGTGTAAAATTAATTCTTGGCTCTGATTTTTTTCCGGTATCTTTATTTGTCCATCCTTCTTTCACAAAAATTTTAACGAATACAAACTGATTTGCAACCAAATAATGACGGAATTTCAAATATTCCTCATTAAAAATTCGAAATTCAAAACTTTCTTCGTACCCTTCAATATTAAACGTTGCCCAACCTTTATTTTGTTGCGTAGTGCGATGTTGCACATTGGATACAATTCCTCCAAATGATAGATTTTTACCAACTAAAGGCTCCAAATTATGTAATGCTTGTAACTTAGTATTGCAGAAATATTTCATTTCAAATTTATAATCGTCTAGCGGATGCCCTGAAATATAAATTCCAACTACTTCTTTTTCTCGAGATAATTTTTCTAAGGTATTCCATTCTTCACAAGGCGGCACAATTGGTTCGGCAATTTGCACGTCGGATGCATCACCAAATAAGCTTACTTGAGAAGAGTTTTCGTTTTCTTGAAATTTCGCACCAAAACGAATGGCTTTTTCCAAAAAGGTACTATTATCGCCATCCGTATGGAAATACTGAGCACGATGTGTGTCTCCAAACTCATCAAAACCACCAGCTAATGCTAAATTTTCGAATGCTTTTTTATTGGCTGCACGCAAATCAATTCGTTTTGCTAAATCGAAAATAGACTTAAAACGACCTTCTTTTCGAACTTCAACTATTGTTTTTACTGCGTTTTCTCCAACTCCTTTAATAGCTCCCATTCCGAATCGAATAGCATTATTATCATTTACGGTAAACTTATAGAATGATTCATTGACATCTGGACCTAAAACTTCTAAGCCCATTCGCTTGCATTCTTCCATAAAAAAGGAAACCGATTTGATATCGTTCATATTGTTTGAAAGCACCGCCGCCATATATTCTGCAGGATAATGTGCTTTTAAATAGGCTGTTTGATAGGCAATCCAGGCATAACACGTAGAGTGCGATTTGTTGAAAGCATAACTTGCAAACGCCTCCCAGTCTTTCCAAATTTTTTCTAATATTTTGGCATCATGACCTTTTTCTTCTGCTTGCGCGATGAATTTAGGCTTCATTTTGTCCAAGACAGGCTTGTCTTTTTTACCCATTGCTTTACGAAGCACGTCGGCATCACCTTTTGTAAATCCGGCTAATGATTGTGACAAAAGCATTACTTGCTCTTGGTATACGGTAATTCCGTAAGTTTCTGCTAAATATTCTTCACAAGCATCTAAATCATATGCAATGGGTTCTAACCCATTTTTTCTTCGAACGAAAGAAGGAATATATTCTAACGGACCTGGTCGATATAATGCATTCATAGCAATTAAATCTCCAAAAACCGTTGGTTTTAAATCTTTCAAATACTTTTGCATTCCTGGCGATTCGTACTGAAATATTCCTACCGTTTCACCGCGTTGGAATAATTCGTATGTTTTTTTATCGTCTATAGGAAATGTATCAGGATCTAAATCGATATTTCGCTTATATTTTACGAGTTTTACCGTGTCTTTAATAAGTGTTAACGTTTTTAAACCTAAAAAGTCCATTTTTAATAAACCCGCACTTTCAGCTACGGCGTTATCAAACTGGGTAACATATAAATCTGAATCTTTTGCCGTGGTTACGGGTACGAAATTGGTAATATCATCTGGCGTAATAATTACACCACAAGCGTGAATTCCTGTATTTCGAAGCGACCCTTCTAATATTTTTGCTTGTTGAATCGTCTCTCCAGAAAGTTCGCCTTGATTGGCTATCTCGATTAATTCTTTTACGCGGTCAAATTCATCTGAACGAACGGCTTTTTTTACCTCTTCTTCTTTTTCGGATAAGAATCGTGCTAAATTCCATTTTCCAGGCATCATAGCTGGAATTAATTTTGCAATTCTATCCGCTTCGAATAAAGGCAAATCTAAAACTCGAGCGGTATCTCGAATAGCGGATTTCGTAGCCATTTTACCATACGTGATAATTTGTGCCACTTGATTGGAACCATATTTTTTTATTACGTAATCCATTACTCGACCTCTTCCTTCATCGTCAAAATCAATATCAATATCGGGCATCGACACACGGTCTGGATTTAAAAAACGCTCAAAAAGCAGGTTGTACAACAACGGATCAATATTCGTAATCCACAAACAGTAAGCTACCACTGAACCCGCAGCAGAACCCCTACCTGGACCAACCGAAACATCCATTTTTCGGGCTTCGGCGATAAAATCTTGTACAATTAAAAAATAGCCAGGATAACCTGAATTACTAATTGTTAAGAGTTCGAAATCAATACGTTCTTTAATTGCATCTGTGATTTCACCATAACGTTTTTTAGCGCCTTCGTAAGTTAAATGTTTTAAATATGCATTTTCACCTCGAACACCTTTATCTTCTAAATCTTCTGGAACTTGAAATTGTTCTGGAATATCAAATTTCGGAAGTAATACATCTCGCGAAAGCGAATATATTTCAATTTTATCTACAATTTCTTGAACATTACTAATAGCTTCAGGAGTTTGCGGAAACAATTTTTTCATTTCATTTGTTGACTTGAAATAATATTCCTGATTGGGTAATCCAAAACGATATCCACGTCCACGTCCAATTGGTGTAGCTTGCTTTTCACCCTCTTTTACACATAATAAAATATCGTGTGCGTTGGCGTCTTCTTTATTAATGTAAAAGGTATTGTTTGTTGCAATTAGCTTTACATTATGTTTTTTAGAAAACTGAATTAACGTAGTATTTACCGCTTTTTCATCCTCTTGATTGTGATTCATTAATTCGATGTACAAATCGTCACCAAATTGGTCTTTCCACCACAATAACGCTTCTTCTGCTTGATTTTCTCCGAGATTCAGAATTTTATTTGGCACTTCACCATATAAACTTCCAGTTAAAACAATAATATCTTCTTTATATTGTTTGATTAATTCTTTATCGACACGAGGCACATAGTAAAACCCATCTGTATAGGCTTTTGATGACAACTTCGCTAAATTATGATATCCTTTTTTATTCTTAGCTAAGAAAACAACTTGATATCCGTTGTCTTTATTTGATTTGTCTTTATGATTGTTACAAACAAAAAACTCGCAACCTACAATTGGTTTGATTATGGTTTCTGTTGGTTGTTCACCAGCTTCAACTAGTTCCTTGTTTTTGGCTTCCGCCGATTTATTATGATTTAAAATTCCACTTACAAATTGAAAAGCACCCATCATATTTCCAAAATCTGTAAGGGCAACAGCTGGCATTTTTTGCTTTACTGTATTTTCTATCAATTTAGGGATCGATATGGTAGATTGCAAAACCGAAAACTGCGAATGATTGTGTAAATGTGCAAAGGCAACATCTGAAACATCTTCCAAATTTTCAGGTAAAATGTCAATATCTTTAGGCAGTTGTTGTTGTAACTTTTCTCTTAAAGTAGCTGAAGCCTGTTTTAAATTAACATGTTTTAATCCGATTGGTTTAACAACTGGATTATTAGTTTTGAAAGCTGTATAATATTCTTCAGAAACAGGTAATTCGTTGGAATTAAAATTTCCGCGTTTTACTAATTCTAAAAAACAACGAGTTGTGGCTTCTACATCGGCAGTTGCATTATGCGCTTCTGCAAATTTTTCTTGAAATAAATATTCGTGTAATTCTGTTAATGTAGGAAGTTTAAATTTTCCACCACGACCTCCAGGTAATTTTAATAGTAATGCTGTAGTTTCTGTACAGGTATCTAAAATGGGCATTTTAGTTAAATCGGTAGCTATACCAAATCGATGAAATTCGCAACCCATAATATTCACATCAAAACCTACATTTTGTCCAACAATGTATTTGGCTTGAGATAAAGCAATATTAAATTTTTCAAGGATTTCACTTAATCCAAAACCTTCTTGAGCAGCTAATTCAGTGGAGATTCCGTGAATTCTCTCTGCATCAAATGGAATGTTATATCCTTCTGGTTTTATTAAATAATCTTGATGCTCGATAAGATTTCCCATTTCGTCATGTAATTGCCAAGCAATTTGCACACAACGAGGCCAGTTGTTAGTGTCTGTTATTGGCGCAGACCAACTTTTAGGTAATCCTGTGGTTTCAGTATCGAAGATTAAATACATAAATTATAAATTCCAAATTAATAAATTCCAAATCTCAAAACTATACTACATTTTAAAAAGTGAAAGATTTCAAAAATACAATTTATCTTTTTTTAAGGCAATTTTAGTTATTAACAAAAACAAAAAACCACTCCTAAATGAAGTGGTAATTAGAAGTATATGTTAAAAGATTTTATAAAATAGGTACTTTATAAAAAATCCCTTTATTAAAATTTACAACAGTTCCTTGTTCGTCAACTGCATTAAATTTAAACGTTCCTGAATACAGGTTGCCTTCAATTTTTTCAATTTCAACTTCTCCATTACTTTTTGACACATTTAAAACAGTAACTTTAGCATTGCCATTACCACCATTAATTGTTATCAAATCTCCAGGTTCATATCCTACACCTCTACTTACAATGGTAGCTCCTGTAACGGCACCTGAAGTATTGGTTTGGATTTTTAAGGTTAATCCGTTTCCTGAGCCCCCAGTTGTAGTTACATTGTTGCCGTTTAAAGCTGCATATCCTGTACCAGGAATAGTTACGCCTTGTAATTTAAAAACAGGCCCTTCAATTAATGCTGTTTCAAAGTATAATAATGATTGCTGATTGCTATATGAATAGGTTGCATTTACACCTTGATTGGTTGTTCCTAAATAATGTGTACCAACTGTATTGGGCACTGTTATAGTAACCATCTCGTTATCTTTATATGCATTTATTGTAATCGTTCCACCTGGATTTGAAGTGATTTTTGTATCCGAAGCACGCCATGCAATATTATCTTTTTCACCTAAAAATGCTGGTAAATTAGTTTTAATATCATTTTCACACGACACTAGTAGAATGACAAGGGCAATAATTTGAACTATTTTTTTCATTATATGTTTATTAAATAAGGAATTACAAATATATATTTTATTTTAATATTATTGATATTTGAAACAAAAAATCCGCCTTTAAAAAGACGGATTTTTTTAATTATTTTTTAAATTAACAACTTCTTGTTCCGTTAATACTCTCCAATTTCCTCTTGGTAAATTCTTTTTAGTTAAACCTGCAAACACTACTCGATCCAATTTAATCACGTTATATTTTAAGTGTTCAAAAATATTTCGAACCACTTTAACATTAGATGTTTTCATTTTTACACCAATTTCACTTTTAGCTTCTCCGTCAATATAAGTTACTTCTTCTACATATACTTTATGCCCTTCAATAGTAATACCGCTTTGAATTTTTTCTAAATCTTCGTATTTTAAATTCTTATCTAAAGAAACTTGATAAATTTTAGAAGAACGTTGATTTGGTGTTGTAAATTTTCTAACCATATCTGGATCATTAGTAAACAATAATAATCCTGTTGTAGTCTTATCCATTCTTCCGACTGGCTCTAATCGCACATTTGAAGGCGATTTGATTAATTGCAACACGTTGTTTGCGCCTTGGTCATTCTTTTCAGTAGAAAAATTCTTAGGTTTGTTTAAAAGAATGTATTCTTTTTTTTCAGGTGTAATGTTCACGCCATCAAAATTAACGACATCGGTTAGTTTTACTTTGTGTCCCATTTCTGTAACCACTTCACCGTTTACTTTTACGTTTCCGCTTTGAATATAAATGTCGGCATCTCTACGACTACAAACTCCTGAATTTGCTACATATTTATTCAATCTGATTTCATCTTTATCAGATTTAATTTTAACCACTTGTTGTTTTGGCTTGTCTGTTCTATTGAACTTTGGAGCAGGTTTGTTTTCTGAAGAAAAAGATTTTCCTGATTCGTTTTTCTTAAAATCTGGTTTTTTACTTTCCGAAACTTTACCGCTTCTTTTGGCTCCTGACGATTTTCTCATGCTTTTATTTTTTGCAAAGATAGTCAATTTAAGTGAGAAGTACGAAATTGGCAGTTAGAAGCCGATAAGCTATGGAATTAATAGTAATTTTTGACCGTTTTCAATAACATCTGGCTTAATTAATATGATACAAATTACACCAGCTAATAAAATTATTTTCAGTAAAAAATGAAGTTTAATATAATCCACTTTTCCTTCCGACTTCCATAGTTTTATTACAAAAATTAGTAGCAAAATATAACTTGAGTAAAAGTAAATGTCCATATAGCCTACATCGAAAACATTAATTAGAAAATATACAGGAACGATTGTACAAAATAGTAATAATGAAATAATTTTTTTAGCAAAATTTTCCCCGAAATTAACGGGTATGGTTTGATAATTATTCGATAAGTCGCCTTCAATGTTTTCTAAATCTTTAATCAT
Organism: Flavobacterium sp.; assembly: GCA_041303115.1. Classification (GTDB taxonomy): domain Bacteria; phylum Bacteroidota; class Bacteroidia; order Flavobacteriales; family Flavobacteriaceae; genus Flavobacterium. The sequence continues at coordinate 6,579 of JBFYPW010000041.1, read as the reverse complement.
TTCACGAATTAATATGATTAGAAATAAAAATGTTGCGTGGGCAAAAATTACTTGATAAAAGTTTTTGAAATACAATAAAATCCCAAAAAAAGGCAAAACAGCTAATAAAGAAGCTGAAATATTTCCTATGAAAAGTATTTTTTTTAGCTTGTGCGAATACAACCAAATAATAAAAATATAAACAGAATAAAACAATGCCGCCCTCCAAGAAACAATAAAACCAAATAAAGCAGAGAAGAAATTTAAAGTAAAGTAAACTTGCAGTTGGGTTTTCTGACTTACTAATCTGTCTAAATAAGATTTTTTTGGACGATTGATAATGTCTTTTTTGGCATCGTAAAAATTATTAATAATGTAACCTGAAGCAATGGCAAAGGTAGACGCCATTACTAATAAAAACAATCTCCAATCCAAAATAACATCTAACGCTCTTTTTTCTGGCGCTAAGATGTAAATAGACGATAAATATTGTGCTAATGCGATTACAAACACATTGTACCCACGAGCCACAGAAAAGAAACTGAAGATTTTAGTAAGTACTAATTTAGAGTTGCGACTTAGCATTTGGGTAAAAGGTGTTAGGTGTTGGGTGTTGGGTGTTGGGTTTTTCTTCTTAAACCTTATACCCTAATCCTCATACCTATTTTAAAACTGATAAACCATTTCTAATTTATAATCTTTTAAAGACTTTTTAGCTTTTTCAAAATCTTGCGTGAATCCTAAAATATAGCCACCGCCACCAGAACCACACAATTTTAAATAGTAATCGTTAGTTTCAATTCCGTTTTGCCAAATTTGGTGAAATTGTTCCGGAATCATTGGTTTGAAGTTACTTAAAACTACTTTAGATAACTCTTTTGTGTTTTTAAATAACGATTTCATATCGCCTTGTAAGAAGTTTTCCACACAAGAATCGGTATATTTTATAAACTGAGATTTTAGCATTTTTCTAAAACCTTGGTCTTTTAAATTTTCCATAAATATATTTACCATCGGAGCCGTTTCTCCAACAATTCCTGAATCTAATAAGAAAACTGCGCCTTTCCCTGTAGCTGATTGACTTGGGATTCCAGCTGCTTCAATATTATCTTTTGAATTGATAAGAATTGGTAAACTTAAGTAACTATTTAATGGATCTAAACCAGAGCTTTTTCCGTGAAAAAAAGACTCCATATTAGAAAAAATTGATTTTAATTGTAATAATTTTTCTCTGGTTAGGTTTTCTAAAACGGTAATTTTATTTGCAGCGTATTTATCGTAAATAGCGGCTACTAAGGCGCCACTACTTCCTACTCCATACCCTTGAGGGATACTAGAATCAAAATACATTCCGTTATTTACATCGTTTTGCAACAACTCAATATTAAACGTTACTAAATGGGGTTGTTCCGATTGTAATTGCTTTAAATAAGTTACGAATTTAACCAAACTTTGATTTGATTTTTTTGCTTCATCTGTCGGATTTTCATCGGACTTCAGCGCGCCTTTGTAAAAATTATATGGTATAGAAAGTCCTTTAGAATCTTGGATAATTCCATATTCTCCGAAAAGTAATATTTTTGAGTAAAAAAGTGGTCCTTTCATAATTTTTAATTGACAATTAATAATTAACAATTGATAACTATTGTTTCTTTGAAGTATTAATTATACTTATGAGTAATTTTAATAATTCAATATTTTTATTTTTTAAATTCTGAAACAACTCATCACTTAAGTAATTTGTTTCATAAAGCAAATCTAACCAATATTCTGTTTCATTTGCTTCTTTTAATGAAATTGAAAGTTTGTTTATAAAATCTGCTTTACTTTGAGCATGTTCTGCTTCACGAATATTAGCGCCAATTGATGTTCCTTATTTTAATAATTGCCTTGACAGCACAAACTCTTTTTTATCTGCAAGATTTTTGTAAAGATACACAATTTCCTTTGTAAATTCGAAAGATTTTTCTTTTATAACATTTCTCTTTTCCATTATCAATTGTTAATTATTAACTATCAATTGACTTCCATTCCCAATTTCATCACAAATATACTGACCATTTTGACAATAGCCAACTAATTCGTCCTGAATAAATTGCAATACTTTTTCTTTTACATTCTCAGGATACAAAACGTGCACATTGGCACCTGCATCTAACGTAAAACAAACCGGAGTTTGCGTATCGCTTCTAAACTTCCAAATTTTATTAATAATTTCTAATGTATTGGGTTTCATTAAAATAAAATAAGGCATCGAAGTCATCATCATAGCGTGTAACGTCAGTGCTTCGCTTTCTACCAAACTCATAAATTCGGTTACATTTCCTGTTTCTAATAACGTAACAATTTTAGCAATATTATGATGTGCTTGTTCGAAACGCTGTTCGGCAAAAGGATGGTTGTGCATTAAATTATGTCCAACTGTACTTGAAACTTGTTTTTCGCCTTTATCTACTAATAAAATGGTGTCTTGAAAATTATGAAAATTCGAATGAATATTTTCAAACGCTACCCCAAATAAGTCGGAACTATTTTTTATGGTTTCGTTTTTTCCCCACCCAACTACTTTGCCAATTATACTTCTGCAAGCACTTCCTGAACCTAATCGGGCTAAAAAAGAAGCTTTTGCATAAAAATAATCTTCGGAAATTTCAGGTTTTAACGCCTTTTCTAAACTCATAATATTCATGGCAAGCGCTGCCATTCCTGAAGCTGAAGAGGCAATCCCAGAACTATGTGGAAAAGTATTTTGGGTGTCAATTGTAAAATGATATTCTTTTAAATACGGGCAATATTTATAAATTCTTTCGAAAAACTTTTGAATTTTAGGTTTAAAATCTTCTTTTGGTTTTCCTTCAAATAACAAATCGAATGAAAAATCACGCTGTACTGAGCTGGTCGAAGTATCTTTTTCAACTTTAGAAGAAATTGCAACTGATGTAATGGTTTTGCAATTTTTCAGCGTAAAACTAATCGACGGATTGGCTGGAATTTGATCACCGTTTTCTTTTTTTCCCCAATATTTCACCAAAGCAATATTACTTGGCGCACTCCACGAAAAAGATGCCGCTTCTATTGAATTATAATTTGAAATAATAAAGTCTAAATCAGAATACATAAAAAATATTTTTTACAAAGATAGAAAAGGAAGTTAAAACTTGGCGGTTAGATATCAGAAGTTTTAATATCTTTGAATAAAATTATCAAGATGAAAAAGTATTTAAGAATATCGTATTGCATAATTATTTGTTTGACTGTTGGCTTTTTCTCAGGAAAAATTACACAATCGTCTATAACCACTTGGTATCCTACTCTTATAAAACCAGTGTTTAATCCACCAAATTGGATTTTTGCTCCTGTTTGGACTTTGTTATACATTTTTATGGGAATTGCTGCAGGATTAATATGGAATGAAATTGAAAGCAAACCAAAAGAAGTTAAAGTAGCCTTACAATATTTTATTGTTCAATTGGGATTAAATGCGTTATGGTCTTACCTGTTTTTTGGGTTGCAAAATCTACTATTAGCTTCAATAGAAGTGATTTTATTATTGTTGGTTTTGATTGAGTGTTACAAATTATTCAAACCCATTCATCCCAATGCAGCCAAATTATTTATACCCTACATTGCTTGGGTTAGTTTTGCCTCGCTTTTAACGTTAAGTATTTTTTATTTAAATTAAATATTTTCGGCAACGATAAATCCGCTTGTCCAAGCATTTTGAAAATTGAAGCCACCAGTTATAGCATCAATATTTACCACTTCGCCTGCAAAATATACCTTTGGTAAAATTTTACTTTGCATCGTTTTAAAATTAATTTCTTTTAAATCGATACCGCCAGCGGTTACAAATTCTTCTTTAAACGTGCTTTTACCGTTAACCTGAAATTCAGCTTGCGTTAACTGATTGGCTAAGCTATTTATTTGCTTATTGGTTACCTCAGCCCATTTATAATCTAAAGCAATATCTGAAGCGGTTACTATATTTTCCCACAATCGTTTTGGAAAATCAAACGGACAAAATTTGCCTATTAGTTTTTTATTGTTTTCTTCTTTAATTTCTTTTAATTGTTCGATGGCTTCATCAAAAGACACCTCATCTAACCAATTGACAAGCAAGGCGAAACAATATTTTTTGTCAAATAATTCTCTTGCACCCCAAGCAGAAAGTCTTAAAATTCCGGGGCCTGAAAGTCCCCAATGAGTTATCAATAATGGGCCTGAAGCCGCTAATTTAGAATTTTTTATTTTGATGCTGGCTTGCGCCGAAAGTCCCATTAAATCTTTAATTCTTTTATCGGTAATATTGAATGTAAATAAGGAAGGAACGGGTTCAACAATTTGATGGCCCATTTGATGCATCATTTCCCAAATTTTAGGATTGCTTCCTGTGGCGACTACAATTTTATCAGCAACAAAAACATCGTGTTGGGTTTCAATTTTCCATTGTTCGCCCTTATTAAAATATAAAGACTGTACACTTTGTGAGGTAAAAACTTTGACGCCTAATTTCTTTACTTCTTTTTCAAAACAATCAATTATGGTTTGAGAATCATCTGTAATTGGAAACATTCTTCCGTCATCTTCAATTTTTAATTCGACACCTCTTTTTTCGAACCAATCAATCGTATCGCCAGAACAAAATTGCGAAAAAGGACCTTTTAATTCTCTTTCACCACGCGGATAAAATTTGACCAAATCGTTCGGCACAAAACACGCGTGTGTCACATTGCAACGACCACCACCAGAAATTTTAACCTTAGTTAAGCATTCCTTCCCTCTTTCGAGAATGGCTACACTAAGTTGCGGATGTTTCTCTGCAATATTAATAGCTGCAAAGAAACCGGCTGCGCCACCGCCTATAATTATGATGTTGTATGATTGCATTTGAAGTTTTTCTTTATTTTACTAATTAAGGTAAGAATAGTTACTGGTTAGTTTTTGATTATGTAAAGACCTGACAGGTTTTAAAAACCTGTTAGGTCTGAAATTATTTATAAAGCATTTTTAACGCTTTTTCTGAAGTTTCAGATTCAATATCTTTAAAAAAATCAGACATTTTATAATCTACTTTCCATTTTGTTTTTAATTGCTCTTTTTTAATTTTAGATTCTTTATCATTAACAATATGAAGTAAAATAAATTTCATCTGATCCAAATCATTTTCACTTTTAAAAGAATAACTCTTACCTATTTTATAAAATTTCAAACTATTTTTAAAACAGCGATTTGAATATTGAATCTCATTAAGTTTTCTTGTTATAATTCCTTTTAACATCCAAAATTCAGCATTAAGAGAATCGTTTTTTAGTTCTTTATTAATTTCTGCTTTTGCTTCTAAATATTTATTTGTATACAAAAACAAACCTGATTTTCTACCATGAAGATATTTGTAATTTGGTTCAATTTTTTCAATTTCATTTAAAGCATTTATGGCTTCTTCAAACTTTTCATTTGAAGCAAATTCCTGAGATTTTTTACTCAATTCTAAAATTTGATTTTCAGTATCAGACTTACATCCAAAAATTGAAATAAAAATTACTAAACCTAAAACTTTCCTCATATTAAAATTGACTAATTGACAAATCTGATTGTTTTTTCAAAAAGACCTAACAGGTTTCAAAAACCTGTTAGGTCTGAAATTAATTTTTATAATTGACTAATTGACACATTTCCTAATTGGCATATTATTACAACGTCTCTTTCAACCATTTAAAAAATTCACTTTGCCAAACTAAAGCATTTTGAGGTTGTAGCACCCAATGATTTTCATCTGGAAATAGTAAAAATTTACTTTTGATTCCTTTTAATTGTGCTGCTTGAAAAGCTTCTTGTCCTTGTCCTATTGGCACACGGTAATCTTTTCCGCCTTGAATAATTAAAATCGGTGTATTCCAATTGTTTACCAATTTAATTGGATTGAATTCGTTATATGTTTTCTGTGCGATTTTATTGTCTTTTTCCCAATAAGCGCCACCCGAATCCCAATTCGTAAAGAATACTTCTTCTGTAGTTCCGTACATACTTTCTGTATTGAAAATGCCGCAATGCGAAATAAATGTTTTGAAACGATTTTTATGAATTCCAGCTAATTGAAATACCGAATAGCCGCCATAACTCGCGCCAACAGCACCAATTCTGGTTTTATCTACATACGATTCTTTTGAAATATCGTCAATGGCTGACAAATAATCATCCATAACTTGTCCGCCCCAATCTCCTGAAATTTGTTCGTTCCATTGTACACCATGACCTGGCATACCTCTTCTATTTGGCGCCACTACAATATATCCTTGAGAGGCCATAAGTTGAAAATTCCAACGGAAAGAATAATATTGCGTTAAAGCACTTTGTGGACCGCCTTGACAGTATAAAAGTGTTGGATATTTTTTTGTTTTATCAAAATTTGGAGGTAAAATTACCCAAACCAACATTTTTTTGCCATCCGTTGTGGTTACCCATCGTTTTTCGGAAGTACAGGTTGCAATTTTCGAATAAAACTCGTCATTTACATGTGTAATTTGTTTCCAAGATTTCTTTTTTAAATCGTACGAAAACACTTCTGTTGCCATATTATGAGTGGTTTTAGTCACTAAAACG
>JBFYPW010000040.1:0-18106 GCA_041303115.1 Flavobacterium sp. | reverse complement strand
CTATTTCAATGGACTCTTCTGATGGTTTATCAAGAGGTACTGAAGTGGTTGGAACAGGAAATCCAATCAAAATGCCAATTGGACCAGACGTTTATGGTCGTTTATTCAACGTTATTGGTGATGCTATTGATGGTTTAGGTGAATTACCTAAAGACGGAGATAACGGAATGTCAATTCACCGTGCAGCACCAAAATTTGAAGATTTAGCTACTTCTTCCGAAGTTTTATTTACAGGTATTAAAGTAATCGACTTAATTGAGCCTTATGCAAAAGGAGGTAAAATTGGTTTATTCGGTGGTGCAGGAGTAGGTAAAACCGTATTAATTCAGGAGTTAATTAATAATATTGCAAAAGGTCACGGTGGACTTTCAGTATTCGCAGGAGTAGGTGAAAGAACACGTGAAGGAAATGACTTACTTCGTGAGATGTTAGAGTCTGGAATTATAAAATATGGTGATGAATTTATGCACTCTATGGAAAATGGAGGATGGGATTTATCTAAAGTTGATATGCCAGGAATGAGAGAATCTAAAGCTACTTTCGTTTTCGGACAAATGAATGAGCCACCTGGTGCTCGTGCTCGTGTAGCTTTATCAGGATTATCTATTGCGGAATATTTCCGTGATGGAGCTGGAACAGGACAAGGAAAAGACGTACTTTTCTTCGTAGATAACATTTTCCGTTTTACTCAAGCGGGTTCTGAAGTATCTGCACTTTTAGGGCGTATGCCTTCTGCAGTAGGTTACCAACCCACTTTAGCAACAGAGATGGGGGTAATGCAGGAGCGTATTACTTCAACAAAAACGGGTTCTATTACATCAGTACAAGCGGTTTATGTACCTGCGGATGATTTAACTGACCCGGCACCAGCAACAACGTTTGCTCACTTAGATGCAACAACAGTATTATCTCGTAAAATTGCTGAGTTAGGTATTTATCCAGCGGTAGATCCATTAGATTCTACTTCTCGTATCTTAACGCCAGAAGTTTTAGGTGATGAGCACTATGATTGTGCGCAAAGAGTAAAAGAAATTTTACAACGTTACAAACAATTACAAGATATTATTGCGATTTTAGGTATGGAAGAATTATCTGAAGAAGATAAATTAGTCGTATCTCGTGCTCGTAAAGTACAACGTTTCTTATCTCAACCTTTCCACGTAGCGGAACAGTTTACAGGGATTCCAGGTGTTTTAGTAGATATCAAAGATACTATCAAAGGATTTAATATGATTATGGACGGTGAATTAGATCGTTTACCAGAATCAGCATTTAACCTTAAAGGAAGTATCCAAGAAGCTATTGAAGCTGGAGAAAAAATGTTAGCAGAAGCATAGTCAATGGACAATTAACAATTGATAGTTGACAATTAATTATTCATTGTCAATTATTAATTATCAATTAAAAAAGTATGATTTTAGAAATAGTATCACCAGAAGCCACTTTATTTTCAGGAGAAGTAACATCAGTTTCTGTTCCAGGAATTAATGGCGAGTTTCAAATGTTAAACAATCACGCGGCTATAGTTTCCATATTACAAAAAGGAAATGTTAAAATCAGTGCAGCAAGTTTTAATATTGATAAAAACAACGAAGCTAAATTTACAAAAGTAAATGAGCAAACGTATTGGTTAGCCATTCAGTCTGGTACTATAGAGATGAATAACAATAAAGTAATTGTTTTAGCAGACTAAACGTTATTTATGAAAATAACAATCCCGATAAGTGTTTTCTTATCGGGATTTTTTTATTTTTACATTATGAAAATTCCAAAAGCACTTCAGCAAAAATTACTTTTTCGAAAAGAAGCAAATGCTTTACGAAAATTGCCTATGCCAATAAATGGAATTGATTTTTCATCCAACGATTATTTGGGGTTTGCTAAAAACGAAGAAATATTCGAAACCACACATCAATATTTAGTTGAGAATAATATTAAAGTAAATGGTGCAACAGGTTCCAGATTAATTTCAGGAAATCATAATTTGTATGATATTACTGAAAAATATATTGCGACATTTCATCAATCTGAAGCCGCTTTAATTTTTAATTCGGGTTACGATGCTAATGTTGGTTTTTTTAGCGCTGTGCCGCAAAGAAATGATGTTATTTTATATGACGAGTTATGTCACGCTTCCATTCGTGATGGCATTCAAATGAGTCACGCCAAATCGTATAAATTTCAACATAACGATTACGAAGATTTAGAATCAAAAATTTCCAAAATTCAAACTACAAATTCCGAATTCCAAACCATTTACATCGTAACAGAATCCGTTTTTTCAATGGATGGCGATTCACCTAATATAGAATCGTTAGTGCAGCTTTCAGAAAAATTTAAGGCACTTTTAGTGGTTGATGAAGCGCACGCATTGGGTGTGTTTGGAGAAAAAGGCGAAGGCATAATTCAATCGCAACAACTTCAAAATAAAGTTTTTGCCAGAATTATGACGTTTGGAAAAGGTTTGGGTTGTCACGGTGCTGCTATTTTAGGAAATGCTGACTTAATTGAATATTTAGTCAATTTTGCCAGAAGTTTTATATATACAACAGGACTTTCGCCTCATTCTGTAGCTACAATTTTAATTTCGTATCAAAATTTGCTTCAGTCGAATGAACTTCAAAAATTAAAAGAGAATATTACTTTTTTCAATCAGCAAAAGCAACTATTAGGGATAAAACCCTTGTTTGTTTATAGTAAATCAGCTATTCATTCAGTTATACTTCCTGGAAATGATAAAGTAAAAAATATCGCAACTAAATTACAAGAAAAAGGCTATGAAGTGAAAGCTATTTTGTCGCCAACCGTTCCAGAAGGTCAAGAAAGATTGCGATTTTGTTTACATTCTTATAATACAGAACAAGAAATGAAAAGCGTATTAGACGAATTAAGTACACTAATTCTATAATAAATATGAGAAAATCATTAATTGAAATTGCTAATTATCAATATTCCTCTGAAGCGTATTTGTTCAAAGGAAAATTAGAATCCGAAGGGATTGAGGTTTTTCTGCAAAATGAAAACACAATTAATACAGATCCTTTGTTGAGCAATGCTTTAGGTGGGGTGAAATTATTTGTAAATTCTGAAGATGTTCTACAATCAAGACAAATTTTAGATGCTATCCCAGAGTATTCTCTTGACGATAAAGGCGAATTATTATCTTGTCCAAATTGTGGTTCTCAAAAAATATATATGACTACCACTATTAAAGATTTTAAATCTTTTTTTGCTTTCATTTATGGTTTATTGACGTTATCAATGCCGTTATTTTCAAAACAAAAATATAAGTGCGAAAGCTGTAACTTTGAATTTTAAAAAAAATTCCACAAAGATTCGCTAAATTCTACAAAGTTTCACAAAGTTTTTATTTGTATTTTTGTGTAGCTCAGCGGACACTTTGTGAATCTCTGCGAAACAACTCAAAAATATGAAACTATTTATAACAGGAATTGGTACAGATGTAGGCAAAACAATTGCTTCATCAATTATTGTTGAAGCCTTAGAAGCCGATTATTGGAAACCCATACAAGCGGGCGATTTAGATAATTCCGACACAAATAAAGTAGAGAAGTATGTCTCAAATACCACTACAAAATTTCATAAAAATGCGTATGCTTTACAAACGCCTGCAAGTCCGCATTATGCTGCTGAAATAGATGGGATTATAATTGATTTAAATGAAATTAAGGAGCCGAAAACTAACAATCATTTGGTAGTGGAAGGTGCAGGTGGAATTTTAGTACCTTTAAATAATACAGATTGTGTTATTGATATTATTCAACCTGATTACAAGGTTATTGTGGTTTCTCGTCATTATTTAGGAAGTATCAACCATACTTTAATGACAATTGAAATTCTAAAAGCAAGAAAGTTAAATGTTGCTGGAATTATTTTTTCTGGTGATGAAAATAAAGCTACAGAAAGCATTATTTTAGAAAAAACAAATGTCCCTATGATAGGAAGAATTGACAACGAACCGTATTTCGATCAAAATGTAATTAAATATTACGCGGATTTGTTCCGAGAAAATCTTCAAAAAATAGAATAGAATATAGAAATAGCCTTTATCTTTGCACTATAATTTTAGAATTTACGAGCATCTTTTTTCTATGCTCTATTTTCTATATTCTTAAAAAAAAATGACACTTTCAGAAAAAGATAGTTTATACAATTGGCATCCGTACACACAACATAAAATAAATTCGCATTTTCCTGCAATTGTAAAAGGGAAAGACGAATTTTTATGGGACGAAAACGGGAAGCAATATATCGATGCTATTGCATCTTGGTGGGTGAATCCTTTCGGGCATAGTAATACAATTATTGCCGATGCTATTTACAAACAACTTACGACTTTAGAGCACGTTTTATTTGGTGGTTTTACGCATAATGTCGTAGTAGATTTAGCTGAAAAGTTAGTTGAAATTTTACCTTCAAATCAAAGAAAGTTCTTTTACTCTGATAATGGTTCTACGGCAGTGGAAGTGGCTATAAAAGCGTCTTTTCAATATCATTATAATAAAGGAATTAAAAAAAACACCATCATTGCTTTTGAGGATGCTTTTCACGGGGATACTTTTGGAGCTATGGCAGTAAGCGGCATTGGCTTGTTTACAGAAGCGTTTCAAGAGGCATTAATAGATGTAGTTCGAATACCAGTTCCTACAAAAGGCAATGAAGAAATTTCTAAATTAGCATTAGAAAATGCAATTTCTGAAAATGATGTCGCTGCTTTTATTTTCGAACCTTTGGTATTAGGTGCTGCTGGAATGCTAATGTACGATGCTGCTGAATTAGACAAGTTGCTTTCAATTTGTAAGAAAAATAACGTTTTCACCATTGCAGATGAAGTGATGACAGGATTTGGAAAAACAGGAAAACTTTTTGCTTGTGATTATTTGAAAAACCAACCCGATATGATGTGTTTGAGTAAAGCACTTACGGGTGGCACAATTCCAATGGCGATTACCACTTTTACACAAGATATTTTCGATGGATTTATGAGCGATAAAGTAAATCAAGCATTATTACACGGACACACATTTACGGCAAATCCAACAGGTTGTGCGGCAGCTTTAGCAAGTATATCTTTATTAGAAAAACCTGAAACTTTTGAAAAAATCAATAGAATTAACGCTTCGCATCTTGAGTTTGAAAAATATATTTCTAAGCATACTAAAGTAAAATCGACTCGTGTTTTAGGGGTGATTTTTGCTTTAGAAATTCAGGTTTCTGAAAAACAATCGTATTATAGTAATTTGCGCAATCAATTTTATAATTATTTTATTGAGAAAGGTATTATTTTGCGACCAGTTGGCAATGTGATTTATATTTTACCCTCTTACATTATTTCAGAAGAAAGTTTACAACAAATTTATACCACTATCGAACAAGCTTTAAACGAAATTCAATGTTAAAACAACCTGTTTTTATTAATTCAATTGCTTCCATTTCTGCATTAGGAATTACTTCTGCCGAAATTTGGGATAATTATTTGCATAAAAATTCGTTGTTTCAAAAGTTGACAGCCAATAAAATAGAATATTGGGTTTCTAAATTTTCAGATAAAGAAATTACTTTTTTAAATACTATTATAAGTTCAGATTCAAAATACAAACATCTTGATAAATCGGTAGTTATGGCAATTTTGGTTGCCAGAAACTGTTTTGAAAATAGTAATTTTTCGAATAAAAATATTGGAATTAATTTTGGATCTTCTCGTGGCGCTACCACATTATTTGAAAAATACCATACTGATTTTATTAAGGAAGGATCGGTTTCTACGTTTACCTCTCCAGCTACAACTTTAGGTAATATTTCTAGTTGGGTGTCGCACGATTTACAAACAGATGGCCCAGAAATATCGCATTCTATTACTTGTTCCACAGGTTTGCACGCTATGTTAAACGGAATTGCTTGGTTGCAATCGGGAATGTGTAATCAGTTTTTAGTGGGAGCAAGTGAAGCACCTTTAACACCTTTTACGTTAAGTCAAATGACGGCTTTAAAAGTGTATTCTAATGAAGATATTGCCTTAGCCAATAGATGTTTGGATTTCGAAAAATCTTCAAATACTATGGTTTTGGGTGAAGCGGCGTCTTGTTTATCGTTATCACTTCTTTCAGAAAAAGCAATTGCTAAAATCACAGGAATTGGCTTTGCTACAGAAATTTTATCAAGTAGTACTTCAATTTCAACTGAGGCGGAATGTTTTCAGAAATCGATGAAAATGGCTATTGGAACAAATTCTTTAGAAGATGTTGATGCAATCGTAATGCACGCGCCAGGAACTATTCAGGGTGATAAAACAGAATTTGAAGCCATAAAAAAAGTGTTTGAAAACAAATTACCGTTATTAACTTCAAATAAATGGAAAGTAGGGCATACGTTTGCTACGTCTGGCTTATTAAGTGTTGAGTTAGCAATATTGATGCTTCAAAACCAACATTTTATTGAAACGCCTTTTTATAAAAATCAAAACACGACTAAGAAATTAAATAGAATATTGGTAAATGCCGTTGGATTTGGCGGTAATGCTGTTTCTGTTTTGATTGAGTTGTAAAAAAAAGTCCAAATGTAAATTTGGACTCTCTTATATCTTATATTAAATTCAGTATCGAATCGGGAAAAATTCCTATCAGAATTAATAATACTGTAGCTACTATTCCAACTATATAATATTCTGAATGATTGGCGTATTCTTTTCCATATGTAGGTTCTTTTGTATACATAGCAATTACTACTTTAAAATAATAATATACCGCTATCATTGAATTAATAATAGCCACAATTGCCAATCCAATAAAACCACTTGAGATTATTTGATTTAACAAGAAAAACTTAGCAAAAAATCCAGCTAAAATTGGAATTCCAGCCATTGATAATAAAGCAATGGTCATAATAAAAGCCATTAATGGATGTTTTTTACCTATGCCATTAAAATTGTCTATGAAATCATTGTCTTCATTTTTAGTAACAAATAAAATTACTGAAAATGCTGCTAATCCTGCTATTGCATACGATGCGGCGTAAAATAATAAATTGTTTTCTGCGGCATTTATGTTTAATAAAGTTAAAAGCATAAATCCGGTATGAGAAACTCCTGAATATGCAATAACTCTTTTTATTTTTTTCTGACGAAGTGCCATTACGTTTCCAAATAACATAGTTGCAATTACCACTACAACTATTACTTGTGTATAACTGTAAAGCATTTGGCTGTTTAATATCGTAATTAATTTAAAGAATGAAGCCATAGCGGCAACTTTAGCTAACGTACTCATTATTGCCGTTACTTGAGTTGGAGAACCTTCATACACATCTGGAGCCCAGAAATGCATTGGTGTAGCGGCTACTTTAAATAGCATTCCAATTGTAATTAAAATCACACCTATGTAAAACCAAAATTCAGTACTTGCAGAAATTGATGCTTCGTATAATGTTCCGATATCAAAAGTACCTGTTGCACCGTATAACATCGTAATTCCAAATAATAAAATACCTGAAGCAAAAGAACCCATTAAAAAGTATTTCATACCGGCTTCATTACTTTTTATGTTTAATCTATCACTTCCTGCTAATACATATAATCCAATAGATAACACTTCAATTCCTAAGAAAAACATAGCTAAATTACTGAAACTTACCATTGCCACTGCTCCAGAAAGCATAAATATTTTTATCGAAATAAAATCTGATAATTTTGAACTGTTTTTGTAGCTCGGCGCACTCATTAAAATAAGCAAAGCCGTTAATAAAATAAATAAACTTGAAAATACAGATGAATAAGGATCTGAAATTATCATAGATTCGTAACCTGATATTTCAGGTAATTCTTCAATTAAGTTTACACCAAATAATGCCATTAAAGCGATTATTGATACAGGAATAATAATCTTTTTTAGATTCATTATTTCTGCTAATAAACAAAATATTCCGATTCCTATTATAGCAATTAATGTAGTCATTTTATGATGATTATTATTTAATTTGAGTTAAAATTGATTGTAAACTTGGCGCAATTAAATCGATAATTGGTTGTGGAAATAATCCGAAGAAAATTGTTAAACCTACAATTATTACTAATACAATGCTTTCTTGTTTTGTTATTTTTTTAAATGATTTTGTTTCTGATCCAAGCATTACTTTTTGGAACATTCGTAACATATAAAATGCGCCTAAAATAATTGTTGTACCTGCAATCACACCGTACCAGATATTTACTTTAAATAAACTGTAAAGTAAATTAAATTCGCCAATAAAATTAAATGTAGTTGGTAACGCAACAGAGGCCAACATTATAATCATAAATAATGAAGCAAAATAAGTATCTTGAATTCTGATGCCGCCCATTTCTTTAATTTCGTAGGTGTTGTATCGGCTGTAAATTAATTCTACAACATAAAATAATCCAACAATTACAATTCCGTGAGAAAGCATTTGTAAAACCGCACCTTGAAATCCTTCAAAAGTTAATGAGTATAAACCAGCAGCTATCAGTCCAACGTGTGATAAAGAAGAATACGCTAAAAATTTCTTAATATCTTTTTGTTTTAATGTTACAATCGCACCATAAATAATTCCAATAATTGATAATGCAACTATATATGGAACATGTGCTTTTGCTACTTCATCCGTTAATGGTAATTGCCATCTTAGCACACTATATAATCCCATTTTTAACATAATCCCTGACAATAACATCGTACCAACTGCAGGCGCTTTACTATACGTGTTAGCTTGCCAAGTATGAAAAGGAATCAAAGGAATTTTAATAGCATATGCTAAAAAGAAAGCAACGAAAATATAAGTTTTTTCTGAAGTTGTTAATTGCAACGCATATAGTTTATTGATGTCAAAACTACCACCTTTTGTGTACAAGTAAATGAATGCCAAAAGCATAAATAAAGATCCTGCAAACGTGTAAATAAAAAACTTTAAAATAGCTTTTTTACGCTCTTCTAAATCTCCATTACCCCAATTTAAGGCAATAAAATAAATAGGAATTAATGCAATTTCCCAAAAGATGTAATATAAAATTCCATCTGATGCTAAAAATGTTCCTGCCATAGCAAATCCCATAAATAGCATTAATGCATAAATAGATTTTGAATTTTCAAATTTTGTGATAAATCCAGATAAAATAATTAAGGGTAATAATCCAGTTGTTAATAATAACATCACTAAAGATAAACCATCAACGTGTAAGGCGAAGTTTATGTTTAGTTGAGTAATCCAAGATGTATTTACATCTAAATTTTCACCTGCTTGATAAGCATTTAATCCTAATAATGTTACTCCAAAAGCAGCAATACTTGAAACTAAAGCTATTTTAGGTGCGAACTTGTTTCCTGATAAATAGGTGACAATTGCGCCAACTAATAATACAATTAAAACGATACTACTATCCATTATTTTACATCTCGAATTATAAATACATAAACTAAAAACCCAACCATTCCGAATATGAACGCAAATAAATACACCCCAATATTACCATTTTGAATTTTCTTCCCTTTAATAGATAATGCATATGTAGCACCACCTAATCCAATAACTGCTTTTGAAATAAATTTCTCCACATATTTTTTAGCAAAACTGGAAATCATATAGATTGGTTTCACAATTGTTGCCATATAAATTTCATCTAAATAATATTTATTTGATAAAACTTTGTGTAAACCTTGAACTTCTGAATCGGCAACTGGAATTTCTTTTTTCTTTAAATATTTAGAGTAAGCTATTGCAATTCCTAATAAGGCTCCAATAGTTGCCACTGCCATTAACGTATATTCAGTTGTTCCTAATGTATGTGCTCCGTGCGATTTGTGTGCGAATAATGGTGCTAAATAATGATTTAACCAACTATGCCCTGGTAAGCTAATTGCTCCGCCAATAGCAGCTAAAGTTGCTAAAATTACTAATGGAATAGTTATTAAAGCCGGACTTTCGTGTAAATGATGTTTTTGCTCTTCCGTTCCTCTAAAGTCGTTGAAGAAAGTTAAATACATCAATCGGAACATATAAAAAGCGGTCATAATAGAAGCAATCGAACCAACAACCCATAAAGGAATGTTACTATGAAAAGCTGTCATTAAAATTTCGTCTTTAGACCAGAAACCAGAGAAAGGAAAAATACCTGAAATAGCTAAAGTAGAAATCATCATCGTCCAAAAAGTAATAGGCATCACTTTTCTTAAACCACCCATATTTCTCATATCTTGTTCTCCGTGTAACGCGTGAATTACAGAACCTGAACCCAAGAACAAACAAGCTTTAAAGAAAGCGTGCGTTATTACGTGAAAAACCGCTACTTCATAAGCGCCTAAACCTAATGCTAAAAACATTAAACCTAATTGCGAAACGGTAGAATAAGCTAATACTTTTTTAATATCGTTTTGAACCAAACCAATTGATGCCGCTACAATAGCTGTGATAGCACCAACGATTGCAATTACGTTTTGAATTTCTGGTGTTAAATCGAATAAGAAATTCATTCTGGTAATCATAAAAATACCTGCTGTTACCATCGTTGCTGCGTGAATTAATGCAGAAACTGGTGTTGGTCCAGCCATTGCGTCTGGTAACCAAGTGGCTAAAGGTAATTGTGCTGATTTTCCACAAGCTCCAATGAATAAGCATAAAGCTGCGATTGCTAAAAGGCTAGGAGTGATTAAATCTTTTCCTAATAAGGCTTTTATTTCTAAAAATTCTAAAGTTTGAAAATGGAAACCTAATATAAAAATTCCAATTAAGAAACCTAAATCTCCAATACGGTTCATAATGAACGCTTTTTTCGCTGCATCATTATAATCTTGGTTTTTATACCAAAATCCGATTAGTAAGTACGAACATAAACCAACGCCTTCCCAACCAATAAACATAATTAATAAGTTACTTCCAGCCACTAAAGCAATCATAAAGAATACAAACAAATTTAAATAGGAGAAAAATTTATGCATATTTTCATCTTCATGCATGTAGCTGATAGAATACAAATGAATTAATGCTCCAATTCCTGTTACAAACAATAACCATAAAACAGATAATTGATCGAATAAGAAAGAAAAATTTATTTTAATGTTTCCAATTGAAAACCAATCTGCCAAATGAAAAGTAAATGATTTCCCATTAGCATTTATTTGAGAGAATAAACAAATCGCACATAAAAAAGACACAACAATTGCTGTTGTTCCTAGTACACCAGAAATTGTTTTTCCTAATGATTTACCGAAGCATGTGTTGATTAAAAAACCAACTAACGGTGCAAATAATAAGAGTAATATTGTAGTATTCATTTAGAATTATCCTTTTAGATTTTTTAAATTATCGATGTCAATATTTCCAATATTTCTAAATACTGAAACAAGAATAGCTAATCCTACAGCAACTTCAGCAGCGGCAACGGCCATAGTGAAAAACACAAAAACTTGCCCAGATGGATCTTCATGATACGAAGAAAAAGCAACCAAAAGTAAGTTGACAGCATTTAACATAATTTCAATTGACATAAACATGATTATGGCATTTCTTCTGTATAGAAGTCCAAACGCACCAATACAAAACAGCAATGCTGAAAGTGTAATGTAGTTTCCAATACCAACGTGTTCTAATATGTTCATAATTAAATTTTTTCTTCTTTTTTAGAAATTAAAACGGCACCAATCATAGATACAAGTAATAAAACAGATGCAAATTCGAATGGAACTTGATATTCGTTTAATAATACATTACCTAAAACTTTAATAGATTGGTAATCTATACCTGAATTTACATATTCTATATTTTCTGGTTGTGCTTTACGAAGCGCTGCAATTAAAACCAATCCTAAAATTCCAGCTGAAAAAACGGCTGCAAGTTTTGCATATAGTGGCTTTGAAGACTCGTCTTCTTTATCTAAATTCATGAGCATTAAGGTAAATAACAGTAATACCATAATAGCACCTGCATATACAATAATATGAACGATAGCCAAAAATTGCGCATTAAAAAGTAAGTAATGTCCTGCTAATGAAAAAAAGCATATTACTAAATAAATAGCACTATGAATCGCATTTTTGCTGAAAACAGTTAAAAATGCAGTTCCTAATGTTACGGCTGATAATATATAAAAAACTATTTCTAACATATTAATTTACGGTATTAGTTTGCGTGTTTTTGATAGCCATTTCTAAAGGCATTACCAGTTTGTCTTTTCCGTAGATGAAATCTTCTCTTTCGTAACCAGAATTGACAATTTTTTTAGATTTTGTTAAGTAAATGGCTTCTTTAGGACACGCTTCTTCACATAAACCACAGAAAATACAACGCAACATGTTTATTTCATATATTTCGGCATATTTTTCTTCTCTATACAAATGCTTTTCTTCTACTTTTCTTTCTGCAGCTTTCATTGTAATGGCTTCTGCAGGACAAGATAAAGCACATAATCCGCAAGCGGTACATCTTTCTCTGCCTTGGTCGTCACGCATTAGCATGTGTTGTAAACGTGCAATTGGGCTCATTTCGCGTACTTCTTCAGGATATTTAATGGTTACTTTTCTTCTAAACAAATGTTTAAGAGTAGTCCATAATCCTTTCAGAATCGTCCAAACGTAAATTCGTTCTAAAAATGTCATTTCCTTATTGGAAACTTCCATTTTTCTTCCTGATAATGATATTTGTTGTATTGACATTTTCTTATTAATTAAATAAAACCATTACTATTCCTGTAATAACAATATTTATCACAGCCAACGGTATTAATATTTTCCAACCTAAATGCATTAATTGATCGTATCGGAAACGTGGAATCGTCCATCTTACCCACATGTAGAAAAAGATGAAGAAACATATTTTTGCGAATAATGCTATAAAACCGATAAGTGCAGTTAAATTTATTCCAATTGCTTCTTTGCATTCTGCCATGAATGGAAAATGATAGCCACCAAAGAAAATAACTGAAATAATTGTTGCTGAAATAAACATATTTGCATATTCAGCAAATAAATAAAATCCCATTTTCATTGATGAATATTCGGTATGATATCCTCCAATTAATTCCGATTCACATTCTGCCAAATCAAAAGGTGTTCTGTTTGTTTCTGCAAACGAGCAGATTAAGAAAATTAAGAATGCTACGGGTTGATAAATTACATTCCAACCACCTGTTGTTTGCATTTCTGTAATAGCTTTCAGAGATAAAGAACCTGACATCATTAATATAGAAATTATAGCTAATCCCATCGCCACTTCGTAAGAAATCATTTGTGAAGAAGCACGAACGGCAGACATTAATGAGTATTTGTTGTTTGATGCCCAAGCACCAATCATTATTCCATATACACCAATTGACAATACGCCAAAAACATACAAAATCGAGACATCAATATCGGTAGCTTGAAGAATAACATCTCTTCCAAAAACGTGAATTTTATCTCCCCATGGAATAACTGCACTTGTAATTAATGCCGTACTCATTGCTATTGCAGGTCCTAAAATAAATAAAAATCTATTTGGCGTGTTTGGAAAAAATTCTTCTTTGGTAAATAATTTGGCTCCATCGGCAAGCGGTTGCAATAAGCCACCCCAACCTGCACGGTTTGGACCCACACGATCTTGTAAAAAAGCAGCTACTTTACGTTCTGCCCATGTGGAATACATAGCCATTAGCATAGTTAATGCAAAAACAACAACTATGATGACGCTTTTTTCTATGATAAATGCACTATCCATTAGTTATTTGTATTTTTTAATGGAACACCTGACATACTAATTTTAGTACGATCTTCATCGCGACCTAATAATATGTTTTTTTCTGTATCTATATTTACTTTTTCCAAAGTACGTGTATAATTGTTTTGGTTGATAACAGAATCTTTTGCAAATTTTTTCGGACCTTCAATTGTCCAATCTGACACTTCTTTTTTATCGAAACGACAGGTGTTACAAATAAATTCTTCTACTTCACCATATTGGTCTTTTCTTCCAGTTACTCTTTGAATTTCGTTTCCGAACATCCAAACAGTAGTTTTTCCGCAACAAGTAGCACATTCTCTGTAGGCATTGAAAGGCTTGTTAAACCAAACTCTACTTTTGAAACGGAATGTTTTGTCTGTTAAAGCGCCAACAGGACAAACATCAATCATGTTTCCAGAAAATTCATTATCAATCGCAGCAGAAACACAAGTTGAAATTTGTGCATGGTCTCCACGATTTAAAACACCGTGAACTCTTTTATCTGTTAATTGGTCAGCTAAAGTCGTACAACGCTGACACAGAATACAACGGTTCATGTGTAATTGAATTTTATCGCCTATGTTTTCTGGTTCAAAAGTTCTTTTTTCTTCAATAAAACGTGTTTCTGATTTACCGTGTTCGAAACTTAAATCTTGTAAATTACATTCTCCGGCTTGGTCACAAACAGGGCAATCTAATGGATGGTTGATTAATAAAAATTCGGTTACAGATTTTCTTGCTTCTGTTACTCTATCTGAATTTTTACTATTCACTTCCATACCATCCATACATCCTGTAACACAAGATGCCATTAATTTTGGCATAGGTCTTGGATCAGCTTCGCTACCTTTTGCCACTTCTACTAAACAGCAACGACATTTTCCACCGCTTCCTTTTAATTTAGAATAATAACACATGGCTGGTGGCACTAAATCGCCTCCAATCATACGTGCAGCTTGCAGGATAGTTGTTCCTGGTTCTACTTCAACGCTTTGTCCGTCTATGGTTACTTTCATCTTATAATTGTTTGATTCTTAATAGAATCATTTTTGAGTTTTTATTAAACAGTTTGTTTGCTTACTAAATGTTGCACTTTCGAAAAAGGCTCATTTACAAAATGATTTCTATCTTTAATTTTTTCTGGGAATCTTACATGGTATTCAAATTCTTCTCTGAAATGACGAATAGCTGCAGCTACTGGCCATGAAGCCGCATCGCCTAATGGGCAAATGGTGTTTCCTTCAATTTTTGATTGAATATTCCAAAGTAAATCGATATCTTCTTCACGACCTTGACCATTTTCAATTCTCCATAATATTTTTTCTAGCCAACCTGTTCCTTCTCTACATGGAGTACATTGTCCGCAACTTTCATGGTGATAGAAACGAGAGAAATTCCATGTATTTCTAACAATACAAGTCGTGTCATTATATACGATAAAACCTCCAGAACCTAACATTGAACCTGTTGCGAATCCTCCATCTGATAAGGATTCGTAGGTCATTAATCGGTCTGTTCCGGCAGCAGTTTTGTATATTAAATGTGCTGGTAAAATTGGCACAGAAGAACCTCCAGGAACTAAAGCCTTTAAAGGTCTGTCATCAATCATACCACCACAGTATTCGTCTGAATTCATAAATTCTTCAACTGTAATACCCATTTCAATTTCGTACACACCTGGATTTTTAATATGTCCAGAAGCAGAAATTAATTTGGTACCCGTAGAACGTTCTAAACCAATTTTTGCATATTCAGCACCAGAATTCATAACAATCCATGGCACAGCAGCAATTGATTCTACATTATTTACCACAGTTGGGTTCGCCCATAAACCTGAAATTGCAGGAAATGGGGGCTTAATACGAGGATTTCCTCTTTTTCCTTCTAAGGATTCGATTAATGCGGTTTCTTCTCCACAGATATAAGCTCCTGCACCAACATGAACATATAAATCTAAATCGTAACCAGAACCTTTAATATTTTTTCCTAACCAACCTGCAGCGTAAGCTTCTTTGATAGCTTTTTCTAAAATTTTGAAAACCCACATATATTCTCCTCTAATATATATGTAAGAAAGATTAGCGCCAAGTGCAAAACTTGAAGTAATCATTCCTTCAATTAAAAGGTGAGGAATATATTCCATTAAGAAACGGTCTTTGAAAGTCCCTGGTTCTGATTCGTCTGCATTGCAAACTAAATGACGTGGTTTTCCTGATTTTTTATCGATAAAACTCCATTTCATTCCTACTGGGAAACCGGCACCACCACGACCACGAAGTCCTGAAGCTTTTACTTCTTCAGTAATATCGTCTGGTTGCATGGTTAATGCTTTTTCCACTGATTTATACCCGCCATTTTCACGGTAAACCTCATAGGTTTTAATTCCTGGAATATTTATTTTGTCTAATAATATTTTTCTTCCCATGATATTATTTATCGTGTAAAGTTATTTTTTCTGCTTTGCAATCTTCAATTAAAGTATCGA
Organism: Flavobacterium sp.; assembly: GCA_041303115.1. Lineage (GTDB taxonomy): Bacteria > Bacteroidota > Bacteroidia > Flavobacteriales > Flavobacteriaceae > Flavobacterium. The sequence continues at coordinate 1,902 of JBFYPW010000040.1, read as the reverse complement.
ATGATTCCTTTGATAGTTTTTCGTGATAAAAATCCCCTAATTGCAACATTGGAGCATATCCGCAAGCGCCTAAACATTCTACACCAACTACTTGAAATAAACCGTCTGAAGTAATTTCTCCTTCTTTCACGCCTAATTTAGAACAAGCGTAATCCATTAAATCCTCAACACCGCGAGTAGCGCAACAAGATGTTCTACAAAATTCGAACATGTATTTCGCTACCGGTTTTGTGTTAAACATCGTATAGAAAGTCACTACTTCGTACACTTCAATTGGAAGGATTTCCAAAATTTCAGCTACTTTTTGTTGCAATTCTACACTTAACCAATTGTCATGAGCATCTTGTACTTCATGTAAAACGGGTAGTAATGCCGATTTCTTTTTATCTGCAGGATAATGACTGATTAGTTCGTTAATACGAGTCATTAACGCTTCAGTTATATTTATCTCTTGTTTGATATTTGATATTTCCATTTTTTTTATTTTAAATTTTGAATTAGAAATTTTAAATGTTTGTACTGATTTATAATTTAAAATTCATCATTTATAATTTTATTACGCGTCTAATTCGCCAGCAATTACATTTAAACTTGATAAGATTACAATGGCATCAGATAACATTGCTCCCTTAATCATTTCAGGGTAAGCTTGATAATATATAAAACTTGGTCTTCTGAAATGTAATCTATAAGGTGTTCTACTTCCGTCTGTAATTAAATAAAAACCTAATTCACCATTTCCACCTTCAACAGGTTGATATACTTCTGCAACAGGAACAGGCACTTCTCCCATTACAATTTTAAAGTGATAAATTAAGGCTTCCATATTATGGTATACATCTTCCTTTGGAGGAAGGTAATAATCTGGAACATCCGCGTGGAATACATTTCCTTCTGGCATTTTATCTAATGCTTGACGGATAATGCTTAAACTCTCCCAAACTTCGGCGTTTCTTACGCAAAATCTGTCGTATGTATCACCTGATTTTCCAACAGGAACATTAAATTCGAAATCTTCATATGAAGAATACGGTTGTGCAACACGAACATCGTAATCTACACCAGCGGCTCTTAAATTCGGACCTGTAAATCCGTAATCCATTGCCATTTCTGGAGTTATTGCACCTACGTTTACCGTTCTGTCAATAAAAATTCTATTTCTTGTAAATAAATCTTCAAATTCTTTCCAAGCTATTGGAAAATCTTTTAAGAATGTATCTAATAATTCAAATGCTTTTGGCGACCAATCTCTTTCAAATCCACCAATTCTTCCCATATTTGTAGTTAAACGCGCGCCGCAAATTTCTTCGTAAATTTCATATACCTTTTCGCGGAATTGAAATACATAAAGAAATCCGGTATATGCACCTGTATCTACACCTAAAATGGAGTTACAAATTAAATGGTCTGTTATACGCGCCAATTCCATTACGATGACACGTAAATATTGTGCACGTTTTGGAACTTCTATATCTAATAATTTTTCTAAAGTCATCCACCAAGCCATATTGTTAATTGGCGATGAACAATAATTCATTCGGTCTGTAAGTGGTGTTATTTGATAAAACGGACGATTTTCAGCAATTTTTTCAAATGCTCTATGAATATATCCTATCGTTGGTTCTGCGTCTAAAATTCGTTCACCATCCATCAATAAGATGTTTTGAAAAATTCCGTGAGTAGCAGGGTGAGTAGGTCCTAAGTTTAAGATAGCTAATTCGCTACCGTCTTCGTTATGACGCTCCTCAATGTATTTATAATATCTGTGATCCGCAGGTAATGTTACTTTTCCCATCTTAAATTGTTGAATTATTAATGGTTCTACCAAAGAAACGGTCGTCTTTGTCTGTTCTTCCTGAATCTTCCATTGGAAATTCTTTTCTCATTGGAAAAGAAGTCATT
>JBFYPW010000039.1:0-18175 GCA_041303115.1 Flavobacterium sp. | reverse complement strand
GTATTTCCTCGACCTTCTTTGATGTGATTATCTAGTAATTTTTCTACGCAATTCAAGAGTTCAGGTTGTTGGAATTGTGGTAAATCCAAAAAGGTATATTCTGGCTGAAATTCCAGATTAGGTAAATGTATTTGAGCGAAATTATCCTTCATTATTTATTACTTCTTGTTACTCTTCGGTTTCAAAGCTTTTTTCATACCTTCCGATTGTTTTCTTTCGGTAGCTTTTAATGGATACAAATGTGAAATGCCCATTTTATAGGAATTTGGAATATCTGATGCTTGAAATTGTTCATACGCTTGCGCATTTCTTACAAAATTAGCATCTAATAACAAAGGTCTTCCAAGTGCTACTAAATCGGCTCTTCCGTTTAAAATTATGGTATTAATTTGATCAATATCTTGAATATATCCGGCTGTTATTGTTGGAATATGAACCGTATTTCGAACAGTATCTGAAAATGGCGTTTGCCACATTCTTCCTGTTTGTGGTTTTTGGTTAGCAACCGTATTTCCTGTAGAAACATTAATGATATCCGCACCTGCTTTTTTAAACGCTTCTGAAATTACCAAAACATCTTGCTCTGAAATTCCGTTTTCTGCCCAATCGGTTGCCGATATTCTTACAGAGATTGGCTTTTCTTTTGGAAATACTTCACGAATGGCTGTAAAAACTTCTAGTGGATATTTTAAACGATTTTGAACACTTCCGCCAAATTCATCGGTACGAATATTGGTTAACGGTGACAAAAAAGAGGCCAATAAAAAGCCGTGATGCGCTTGTAATTCAATCATATCAAAACCAGCTTCATTAGCATTTTTTGTGGCTTGCACAAATTGATTTTTAACCAATTGCATATCTGCTAAAGTCATCTCCTTTGGCTTAACCGCATTTTCATTAAACGGAATGGCAGAAGCCGAAAGCAACTCCCATTTTTTTCCCTGAAATTGGTCTTCCCAAGGAATTTTTGAACAGCCTTTTCTTCCTGAATGTCCCAATTGAATTCCGATTTTGGTTTGGGTATATTTGTGAATAAAATCAGTAATTCGTTTCCAAGCGTTCACTTGGCTTTCGGTATAAATTCCTGCGCATCCTTCAGTAATTCTTCCCGTGTCAGAAACAGCTGTCATCTCGGTAAGAATTAATCCTAAACCGCCGACTGCTCTTGATGTATAATGCTGAAAATGCCAATCGTTTACCAATCCGTTTTCGGCTACATATTGCCCCATGGATGACATTACGATACGGTTTTGCAATTCTAAATCTCTTAATTTGAAACTTGAAAATGCAGCCGATTGATTTTTGATATTGACATTGCAATTGTCATTAAACTCAACTAGAACTTTATCAGTAAATGAACTATCTCTTAAGCGTAAATTCTCATATGTTACTTTTTTAGAACGCGTCATGCAACCAAATGCAAATTGCTGAAACGAATGTTGCATGTGACGATCCATATTTTCAAACCAATCTAATGAAACGATTGCGGCATACTGGATCATTTCAACCGTATTTCTTCGGGTTTTATCGTATTGGGAAAAAGCGGCTTGTACATCATTTGGGTTAGCAATCACCGCGTCGGATAATCCAATAGCGCTATCCATGGCTAATTTTGTTCCTGAACCAATAGAATAATGGGCTGTAGCTTTGGCATCGCCTAATAAAACAATGTTATTATGATACCAATTTTCATTCGTTACATGTGGAAACTGGCGCCAATGTGATTTATTTGAAATTAAGGGATGTCCGTCTAATTCATCTTTGAAGATTTCGGCAATTTTTGCCATCGTATCGGCTTCGTTGGTGACTTCAAAACCATGTTTTTGCCAAGTTTCATCGCTACATTCAAAAATCCAAGTACTCATGCCTTCTTCGTATTGATACGAATGTGCCACGATGGTTCCGTGAGGTGTGCTTCTGAAAAAATAGGTAAATGCGTCAAGCGGTTTTGTAGAGCCTAACCATACAAAGCGGTTCTTTTTTAATTCAACTTTTGTTCCGAATTCTTTATGATATTTTGTACGAATGGCACTTGAAATTCCATCTGTTGCCAGAATAATATCGGAATCTGCAAATTGTGATAGGTCCTCTACATTCTGTTCGAAATGCAAATTCACACCTTCTTCTACACAACGTTGTTGCAGTAATTGAAGTAGTGTTTTTCTGGAACAACCGCAAAAACCATTTCCAGCAATAGTCACGGATGCACCATCTCTCGCAATAATAATATCATCCCAGTAGGCAAATTTACTTCGGATTAATTCATACGATTTCATGTCGCGTTTTAAGAATTCGCCTAAGGTTTCATCTGAAAACACTACCCCAAAACCAAAACTATCATCAGGTTTGTTTCTTTCGTAAATATCGATTTCGCAATGTGGCATTGCTTTTTTGGTTAATATCGAAAAGTAAAGTCCGCCTGGACCACCACCTATAACTGTTATTTTCATATTTTATGGATAATTAACAATGGATAATTGATAATTAATTTATCTTTTAATTGAGAATATTTCTCCTAATTTACTGTAATTGGAACCTGCTAAACGCGCAACAGGTTTGTATTTTTCTAAATCTATTTTATGGTTTTCCATCAAAATGGAATCATCTATATGCATGGTAATAATTTTTCCAATGATAATACAAGCGCCCCCATTTTGATGCTTTTCGATAAAATAATGATGTACCATTTCGCACTCAAATTGCACCAAACTTTCTTTTACTCGTTTTGGTTTGATGTAAATGGATTCTATTGGAGTTACGTTTGCCAATTCAAATTCATTGACATCAGCCGCAACGGATTGTGAAGTAGTATTCATTTGTTCTACAACATCTTCCGTAACTAAATTGACTACAAATTGCTGATTGGTGAGAATATTATTTAATGTGTCTTTATTTTTATTACCCGTTCGAACCGTTGAAAACATAATATGAGGCGGGTCTTCGCTAACGACATTAAAAAAGGAAAACGGAGCCAAATTATCAATTCCATTATCATCGATAGTGGCTACCCAAGCGATAGGTCTTGGAATGACAGTTCCTGTCAATAATTTATATAAAGCCGAAGATTCGGTGTTTTGAATGTCGAATTGCATTTGAAGTATTTTAGTATCTTCAAAAATAAGTTAAAAAAAACAAATTATTATATTTTTTTACGTTTAATATATAAAGATTTTCTACTAATTTTTGTTTTATTTTTTCATTTAAAAAAAGGGGTAAAAAAATAATAGAACAAAAAAAATCCCAATTTTCATTGGGATTTTATATTTTAAAGAAATTTTATTTTAATTTCTTTTTGATTTCAATTTCGTGGAAACTTTCAATAATATCGTATTCTTTAATATCATTGTATCCTTTAATTTGCATACCACAATCGTATCCTTTAGACACTTCTTTTACGTCGTCTTTGAAACGTTTTAAAGCCACTAATTCACCTGTGAAAATAACAACACCTTCTCTAATTAATCGGATTCTGTTGCTGCGGATTACTTTACCATCTGTAATCATACATCCAGCAATTGTCCCAACTTTAGAAACTTTAAACAATTCTCTAATTTCAGCGGTTCCGGTAATTTCTTCTTTCAATTCTGGAGAAAGCATGCCTTCCATCGCATCTTTTAAATCGTCGATAGCAGCGTAAATAATAGAGTAATTACGGATATCAATTTCTTCTTTATCTGCTAAAGCTTTTGCATTTCCTGCAGGACGAACGTTAAATCCGATAATAATCGCATCTGAAGCAGAAGCTAATAATACGTCAGATTCTGTAATCGCTCCCACTCCTTTATGAATGATATTAATTTGAATTTCTTCTGTTGATAATTTAGAGAACGAATCAGAAAGTGCTTCTACAGATCCATCCACGTCTCCTTTAAGGATAATGTTTAATTCTTTAAATTGTCCTAAAGCAATACGACGTCCAATTTCAGAAAGTGTAATATGCTTTTGTGTACGAACCGATTGCTCACGAGCTAATTGTGCACGTTTTGTTGCAATTTGTTTTGCTTCTCTTTCTTCTTCATACACATTAAACTTGTCTCCTGCTGTTGGCGCTCCGTCTAAACCTAAAACAGATACTGGTGTTGAAGGTCCAGCAATTTTTACATTGTTTCCTCTTTCATCAAACATGGCACGAATTTTACCATGATTTTTACCAGCCAACATGTAGTCACCAATTTTTAAAGTTCCTGCTTGTACTAATATCGTAGAAACGTAACCACGACCTTTGTCTAATTGTGCTTCTACTACAGTTCCTTGTGCAGGTTTATTTGGATTTGCTTTTAGTTCAAGAACCTCAGCTTCTAATAATACTTTTTCTAATAATTCAGGAATTCCTTGTCCGAATTTTGCAGAGATATCATGTGATTGGTATTTTCCACCCCAATCTTCTACAAGTAAATTCATACCTGCTAATTGCTCTTTAATTTTCTCAGGATTCGCATTTGGTTTATCCACTTTATTGATTGCAAAAATCATTGGAACGCCTGCTGCTTGTGCGTGAGAAATTGCCTCTTTTGTTTGAGGCATGATGTCGTCGTCGGCCGCTACTACAATAATGGCAATATCGGTAACTTGAGCTCCACGAGCACGCATCGCAGTAAAGGCTTCGTGACCAGGTGTATCAAGGAATGCGATTTTTTGACCACCATCTAAAGTTACTCCGTAGGCACCAATATGCTGCGTAATTCCTCCAGATTCTCCAGCAATTACGTTTGCTTTACGAATGTAATCTAATAACGATGTTTTACCATGATCGACGTGACCCATGACAGTAACAATTGGTGCTCTGAATTCTAATTCTTCTTCAGTGTCTTCAATAATTACTGCATTTTCTTCAATATCGGTTGTGATAAATTGCATTTCGTAACCAAATTCATCTGCAACTATAGTCAAAGTTTCAGCATCTAAACGTTGGTTCATGGTTACCATAATCCCAAGAGACATACACGTTCCGATTACTTTTGTAATTGGCACATCCATCATAGTTGCAATTTCTCCAACCGTAACAAATTCTGTTACTTTAAGGATTTTGCTTTCTAAATCTTGTTGTGCTAAATCGTCATCAGTACGTTGACGGTGTGTATCTCTTTTATCTCTTCTATATTTTGCCGCTTTAGATTTATTACCTTTTCCTTGTAATCTTTCTAAAGTTTCTTTAATTTGATTTTTTACTTCTTCCTCCGTTGGCTCAACTTTTACAATTGGTGTTGATTTGTTAAAACCTGGTTTTTTAAAACCTCCAGCACCTTGACCGCCTTGATATGGTCTTTTTACAAAACCACCTTGACCGCCGCCTTGTGTATTTCCAGCTGTACCACCTGTATTTGGTGTTCCTGGTTTAACGATTCTTTTTCGTTTATTTGCTGCTGAACCTGGAGTTCCTGGAGTTCCTGGAGTTCCTGGTTTACTTGCTGCAGCACCTGGTGTTCCTGGTTTTTTTATTTCTTCTTTCTTTTTCTTAGGTTTATTAAATTGAGATAAATCAATTGTTTGACCCGTGAAAGTAGCTCCTGAAAGTTTGGTGTATTGAGTATCTAAACGAACTTCAATAGGTGTGCCATCAGCATTAAATTCTTGTGGTTGAACTGAGGGATCTTCTGTTTTAGCTTTTGTTTTTTCAACAGCTTTTTTTGTAGTTTCTGCAGGTTTGTCTGAAGTATTTTCTGCAACAACTGTTTTTTCTTTTGAAACAATATTATTTTCTTTAGCTGCAGTAGGCTTATCCGCTTTAGTTGCTTCTTGTTTTTTTGGATTTAAATCAATTTTTCCTAAAGAAACTGGAGCGGTAACAACTGCTTTTGCTTTTATTATTTCTTGTTTTTGTCTTTCCTCATCTGCAAGACGTTTTATTTCGAGTTCTTTTTCGATTTCACGTTTTAGTGCTTCTTTTTCTTTTTTCTTTTCTTCGCCAACTTCTTTCGAAGCTACTTTATTTCCTTTATCGGCCGAAAAAATATCGCACAAGACGTCGAATTCCAATTGAGAAACTTTTGCATTGGGACTGTGCTCAATGGTATGACCCTTTTCTTTTAAGGTGTCAACAGCTCTATCAAGTGAAATGTTGAATTCTTTTAAAACTTTACTTATTCGTATTACTCTTTCTTCAGACATATTTGTTTTTTGCTTAATTTTCTTTGTGATTGTGATGCTAAATTAGTATAGATTAGCTATCTAATTCTTGCTTTAGGATATTGATAACATCTAAAATGGTTTCTTCTTCTAAATCTGTTCTTCTAACTAAATCGGCAACATCTTTATCGACAATACTTCTTGCGGTATCTAAACCAATTTTTTCGAATTCTTCAATAATCCATTCTTCAATTTCATCACTAAATTCTCTTAATTCCACATCATCTTCTTCTTGAACAATTCCTTCGCGAATTACATCTAATTCGTATCCAGTTAATTGACTTGCTAATTTAATGTTTTGTCCGTTTCTACCAATGGCTTTTGAAACTTCTTCAATTTTTAAGAAAACTTCTGCTTTTTTATTTTCTTCATCAATTTTTACTGTAGAAACTTTAGCTGGGCTAAGCGCTCTTGTAATAAATAATTGTGTGTTTTGTGTGTAATTAATTACATCTATGTTTTCGTTTCCTAGTTCACGTACAATTCCGTGAATACGGGATCCTTTCATACCTACACAAGCACCAACTGGGTCAATTCTATCATCATAAGAATCAACAGCAACTTTTGCTTTTTCACCAGGAATTCTTACTACTTTTTTAATGGTAATTAAACCATCAAAAACTTCAGGAATTTCTTGTTCGAATAATTTCTCTAAGAAACTAGGTGCTGTTCTTGACATTATAATTTGAGGTTTATTACCTTTAAGCTCAACGCTTTCGATAATACCTCTTACATTTTCTCCTTTTTTAAAGAAATCGTTAGGAATTTGTTTTTCTTTAGGCAAGATAATTTCGTTACCATCATCATCCATTAATACTACCATTTTAGGTCGTACATGGTGTACTTCGGCAGTATAAATATCGCCAATTAAATCTTTAAATTGTTTGTAAAGATTCGTATTATCGTGTTCATGAATTTTTGAAATCAAATTTTGGCGTAAGGCTAAAATAGCTCTTCTACCTAAATCGATTAATTTTACTTCTTCAGATACTTCTTCTCCAATTTCAAAATCAGGTTCGATTTTTCTAGCCTCTGTTAATGTGATTTCTTCGTTTTCAAGATCTAAATCTTCATCAGCTACAACTACACGGTTTCTCCAAATTTCCATATCTCCTTTATCTGGATTTATGATAATATCGAAATTGTCATCTGAACCATATTTCTTTTTCAACGCATTTCTAAACACATCTTCCAAAATAGCCATAAGGGTTACTCTGTCGATTAGTTTGTCGTCTTTAAATTCCGAAAATGAATCTATTAATGCAATATTCTCCATGGTATGCTTTATTTTTAAAATGATATTATTACTACTGCTTCTTTTATGTCTAAGTAAGGAATTGTAATTGTTTTTTGAACGGTTACTTTTCCTTTACCTATTTCTTTAGGTTCTCTTGCACTCCAAGATAATGTAGCTGTTTGTTCATCTGCATCAGATAATGTAGCCTCAAAATCGCCTTGAGAAATGGTTTTTACTTTTACTGTTCTTCCTATATTTTTTTTATATTGTCTAACTAATTTTAAAGGTGAAGATACTCCTGCCGAGGCAACCTCAATAGAATATTCTACCTCTTCTGCTTCTAAACCGCTATCTAAAAACTTATTTACATTGATACAATCTTGTAAATTTACACCAGAATCGCCATCTAAAATCACGGAAATTTTGTTTGATTCTGAGAAATCTAAATCTATCAGAAACAATTTTGTGTTCTCCTCTAACGCTTTGTCAAGCAAGTTTTTTACTTTTTCTTTAAATGTCATCTTTATAAAAAGAGGCACGCAATGCGTGCCTCATTATTTGGTTGTTTACTAAATAACTTGGCAAATATACAACATTTTTTTAAAATGTACAAATATTTCATTTTTCCGAAAAAGTTAAACAATTCAAAAAAAAATCGTAACTTTATACTATAATAAATAGTAATTAAATTTAAACAAATGAAAACAATTTTAGTCCCTACCGATTTTTCAAAACATGCCGAAAATGCTTTAAAAGTTGCTGCGCAAATTGCCAAAAAAAATAATGGCGAAATAATTTTATTACATATGCTAGAATTATCAAGTTCAGGAAATGATGCACTCAATACCTCTCATGAAATTCCTGAATTAATGTTTTTTAAAAATGCAGCTGTAGCCAAATTAGAAGAATTAGAAAACGCCGATTTTTTAAATGATATTAAAGTTTCAAGCATCGTACAGTTTAATATGGCTTTTGAAGGGATTATTGAAAATGGAAAAAAACATCACGCTGATTTAGTAGTAATGGGTTCTCATGGTGCTAGCGGATTTCATGAAATGTTTGTAGGTTCAAATGCAGAAAAAGTGGTGAGAAATTCAGAAATTCCGGTACTAGTTATCAAAAAAGAAGATGTGGATTTCAAAGTAGACACACTTACTTTTGCTTCTAATTTTTCAGATGAAATTAAAAAACCTTTTGAAAAAGTAGTTGATTTTGCTAAATATTTTGGTGCTCATATTAATTTATTGCATGTAATTACTCCAAATAATTTCAGTACAACAAGAGCTTCTGAAGAAAAAGTAAAAAACTTTATTGAAGAATTTCACTTTTCTGATTATTCAACTCACATTTATAATGACATTAATGTGGAGAAAGGAATTTTACATTTTGCAAAAGATTCAAATTCTGATGTTATTGCCGTTTGTACGCACGGAAGAAAAGGAATCTCTCACTTTTTAAACGGAAGTATTTCGGAAGATTTAGTAAACCACGCAAAAAGACCTGTTATTGCATTTAAAATATAAGTAATTTTAATATAATACAAATAAAAAATCCCGCTTTTTCAAACGGGATTTTTTGTTGGTTCACAAGGACTCGAACCTTGAATGACTGCACCAAAAACAGTAGTGTTACCATTACACCATGAACCAATTATTTTGCAATTGCGAGTGCAAATGTAATATATATTTTATACTCTGCAAATAATTTTTAAATAATTTTTAAGAAAAAATAAATTGGTAATCTCTCCAATAAATAGTTTCTTTGTAATCTAAATTAATTTAGCATATTTATGACTTTATTTAATTACAGCAAATGGAACACCTACATGGGTTGGTTTGCTTTTATAATTGCATTAGTTACTTATACTTTAACAGTAGAACCAACAATGAGTTTTTGGGATTGTGGCGAATATATTGCCACAGCTGCCAAATTAGAAGTTGGACATCCGCCAGGAGCGCCATTATATCAAATGATAGGTGCGTTTTTTGCCATGTTTGCCACAGATAATAGTCAAATTGCTTTGATGGTTAACATGGTATCTGTATTTTCAAGTGCTTTTACCATTTTATTTATGTTTTGGTCTGCATCTAAAATTATACGAAAAATTGTTCTTGCAACCTCTGAATGGAACAATGAAACTTCAAAACTTACACTTGGCGCATCATTAATTGCTGCCTTATCCTATACATTTACAGATAGTTTTTGGTTTAATGCAGTAGAAGCTGAAGTATATTCAATGGCTTCTTTGTTTATTGCCTTATTATTTTGGTTGGGATTAAAATGGGAAGAGGAACTGGAAACAGAAAGAGGAAATAAATGGGTGATCCTAATTTCATTGGTTATTGGGCTTTCTTTTGGGGTTCACTTTTTGGCCTTATTAGCTTTACCATCAATTGGAATGTTATATTTCTTTAAAACTCAAAAAAATATTACAGTTAAAAACTTTATTATTGCCAATGTAGTGATAGTAGCGATTTTGATGTTTATTTTTAAATTTCTATTACCTTACACGTTATCGTTTTTTGCAAAAACAGAAATTTTCGCGGTAAATTCATTGGGATTGCCTTTTAATTCTGGAACTATTATTGCCTTTTTACTAATTGTAGCTGGTTTTTATTTTGGTTTAACATATACCAAGAAAAAAGAATTAGTAAAGTTTAATACACTATTATTAAGTATACTATTTATTTTAATTGGATTTTCAACATGGATAATGCTACCAGTTAGAGCGAATTCAAATATTAATATAAACGAGAACAAACCAAGTGATGCTGCCGAAGTTTTAGCGTATTACAATAGAGAACAATACGGAGAAACAAAATTGTTTTATGGCCCTCAGTATTCCAATGCTTATGCAGGAGCTGATGAAGAAAATCCGTATTCTGATGATAAACCAAACTACGAAAGAGACGAAAAAACAGGTAAATACATTATTACCAATAATTTTAAAAACGGAAAACACAACCCAAACTCTAAACACAATGCGTTTTTACCAAGACTTTGGAGTGAAGAACACGCCAAAAACTACATGACTTTTACCAAACCATTAGAGTTTAGTGTAAATCATGAAGCTTTTTATGATGAAGAAACTGGCGAAACGGATGAAGATAAATTAGGACAGTTTACCGAAATTGTTTCTGATTTTAGAAGTCAATTTGCATCGAACAAACTTGGATTAGACGAATACGAGGAATTTTTAAAAACCTATGGCGATTATTTAACAATAGAAAAACCTTCGTTTTCAGACAATATGAAATTTATGTTTGAATACCAATTTGGCTACATGTATTTCCGCTATTTAATGTGGAATTTCGTTGGAAAACAAAATGATTTACAAGGAAATTATGAAAGTTTAGAAGGAAATTGGTTAAGCGGTATCAGCTTTATTGACAACTTACATTTAGACAATCAAAGTGAATTAACTACCGATATGAAAAACAATAAAGGTAGAAATACGTATTTCTTTTTACCATTTATTTTAGCCGTTATCGGAATGGTGTATCATGCGCAAAAAGAATGGAAATCGTTTTATGTTTTATTACTATTATTTTTATTCACTGGTTTAGTTTTAAAAATATACTTAAACGAAAGACCTTTCGAACCAAGAGAAAGAGATTATGCTTTAGTAGGTTCGTTTTATATTTTTGCAATGTGGATTGGCGTTGGAATTTATGCTATATATCAATATATCTTAAAATATGTGTCGCCTAAAGTAGCCCTTCCTGCCGTATTGGCCACTACTTTATTGGCTTCACCAGTACTTTTGGCATCAGAAAACTGGGATGACCATGATAGAAGCAATAAGTACACCGCTGTAGCGATGGCAAAAGCCTATTTAGATTCCTGTGAACCCAATGCTATATTATTTACAATTGGCGATAATGATACATTTCCAATGTGGTATTTGCAAGAAATTGAAGGATACAGAACAGATGTTAGAATTGTAAATACAAGTTTGTTAGCAACTGATTGGTATATTGATGAAATGAAAATCAAATCGAATAAATCAGAAGCTTTACCTATTTCATTTACACATGATCAATATGTGGGAGACAAAAGAAATTACTGTTTATTTGACGAAAGAACAACCGATACATTAGATTTAGGTTTGACTTTAGATTTCTTAAAAGACGATCGTTCTAAAAGAGAAATGAAAAATGGTCAATTCGTGCATTTTTATCCAAGCGAACATTTAAAAGTTAAAATTGACAAGCAAAATATTATCAAAAATAAAGTTGTAGATAAAAAATATTACGATTCTATTGTACCACAAATTAATTTGAAATTAAAAGGCGGTGCTATTTACAAAAACAGAATTTTAATGTTAGATATTTTTAATGAAAATAACTGGAAACGACCTATTTATTTCTCTCCAGGAAGTTTTGGTGCCGACGATTATATTTGGATGAAAGAATACCTACAGTTAGATGGTATGGTTTACAAATTAGTTCCAGTAAGAACCAAACTACAAGAAGGAAACCCATACGATATGGGTTATATTGATACTGAAAAAACTTATAAAATTATCAACCAATGGACTTGGGGTAACGCTGGAAGCGATAAAATTTATCACGACCCAGAAACGCGCAAAAATGCCTTATCTTACAGAAACAATCTTTCTCGTTTAATGACCGCATTAATTGAAGAAAAGAAATTTGATAAAGCCCAAAAAGTAATTGAAATTGCTATGAAAAATATGCCAATTGATTACTTTGAATATTACACCACTGTAGAACCATTTGCAGAAGGATATTATAAAATTGGCAAAAAAGAAGAAGCAAGAAAAATCTTAAATCAACTGATTAAAAAATATCAAGAAAAATTAACTTTCTTTCATTCGCAATCCGAAAAACAGAAAGCCTTTTATCGCAGAGAAATTTATAGAGAAATTGACATTTATCGTTCGTTATTATTATTAGCTCAGGAAAATGGAGATGTAGCGTTTTACATTTTACAACGTGTAAAATTCAACAACTTCAATAATATGATGGGCGAATATAAAAGAGAAATTGAATAAACAAACACATAAGCCATTCCTTTGAATGGCTTTTTTTATGATAAAAGTTCCTAAAATAATAAAGCTCTTATTTTTTAATCAGGTTTGGGATATTCCGAATTCTGAAAATACTATTTATTTAACTTTTGATGACGGACCAACGCCAGAAATCACAGAAAGGGTTTTAGAAATTTTAGACAAACATCATATCAAAGCTACCTTTTTTTGTATTGGTGACAATGTTAGAAAACACCCAGAAATTGTTCAGAAAATTATTTCTAAACAGCATTCTGTAGGAAACCATACCTATACCCATTTAAAGGGATGGAAAACATCTACAAAAACATACATAAGCAATACAGAAGCTTGCAAAATCAAACTGAACTCGTTATTCAAAATTCGAAATTCGAAATTATTTCGTCCGCCATATGGTAAAATTACTCCGTGGCAATCCTACAAGCTGAGAACGTTAGGTTATAAAATAATTATGTGGGATGTTTTAAGTAAAGATTATGACGCAAGTATTTCAGCAGAAATGTGTTATGAAAATGTAGTTAATACTGTTTCTTCTGGAAGCATTATTGTATTTCATGATAGCAACAAGGCAAAAGAAAACGTACTCAATAGTTTAGAAAAAACCATTGAAACATTAAAAAGTAAAGGATTTAATTTTGAAAAAATCGCCTAAGCTTGTTCTTGAATAAGAGAAATTAAAGTATTGGCATCAAATTCACCACTTTGTCTCCAAACCATTTGACCATCTTTGTAAATCATAAAAGTTGGTAGACCTTTAATACGAAGTGCTTCCGCTAATTCTTTATTTTTATCTACATCAATTTTAATCACTTTTGCTTTGTCGCCTAAGGCAGCCGCAACGTGACGAATTGTTTCATTCATAATAATAGACTGTTCGTGCCATTCCGTAAAAAAATCAATTAATACTGGCACTTGTGCATCTATAAGTTCTCCAAATTTCGACATAGACCGAATTGTTTATTAAACAAATGTATATATTTTTTTAATATATCAAACAAAAAACCACATTTTTTAAGCAATTACGCCTCTTTTTTGGATTTTTTTAACTCAATTACGGTAATTTCAGGCATAATTCCTACTCTACCTGGATAAGCATGAAAGCCAAATCCTCTATTTACGTAAATATATCTTCCAGCATTTTCATACAATCCTGCCCATTGTTTGTATACATACTGCACTGGACTCCATTTGAACCAACCCGGAATTTCAATTCCAAATTGTAATCCGTGCGTATGACCTGATAAGGTTAAATGATAATGAGTCTCGTGATTTTTTATTTCATTCTCCCAGTGACTTGGATCGTGACTCATTACTATTTTAAAATCTTCTGGTTTAACATTTGTTGTTGCCTTTTTTAAATCGCCTTTTTTGCCAAAATGTACTCCCCAGTTTTCTACTCCAACCAACACAATTTCAGAAGAACCTTTTTTCAACTTTACATTTTCATTCATTAACAAAGTAAAATCTAATTTTTTATGAATGCCTTTTACATCTTCAAAATTTTGATTCTCTTCTTTTTCCGAATCCCAATCGAAATATTTACCATAATCGTGGTTTCCTAAAATGGAAAATTTACCAAATTTTGGTTGATACAATCCTTTAAACGTATCAATCCACGGATCCATTTCTTTGGCGTGTGTATTTACTATATCACCTGTAAACAATAATAAATCGGAATTTTGTTGATTAATTAAATCTACCGCGTATTTGATTTTATCGGTGTCTTCATCAAAACTACCGCTATGAATATCAGAAATTTGAGTAATTGTCATACCATCAAATTCTTCTGGTAAATCGTCGAAAAAGATTTGTTGTCGGAGTACTTTAAAATTATATTTCCCGATAGTCATTCCATATAGTAAAGACGCAAAAGGGATAGTCGCAATACCCAAGGCAATCTGACTTACAAAACGTCTTCTTGGACTAAAAAATTGTTCTCTATTTTCATCAACAAAACTCATAATAGAAGCTTCCACCAAACGTGAAACATCCTCAATAAATAAAATTAAAAAAACTAAAATTTTAGGAACATAAATAAGTAAAGTCATCCCAATAACAAGCAAACTTGTTTTATTTTGCCCTTTACCTCTATCAAAATTCATGAAAGAATACACGATAAAAAGCATCAAAACTATGGAAATGACTAAATAAATTAATAAAATCCATTTGTTTTTGGTTATGGTTTTAATTGCTTGAAACGAATAAAACTCAACAATTAATAGTATTAGAAGTGGTAGTAAACCTTTCATATTTGTAAAATTTTCACAAAGTAACTAACAAGTTCACAATTAACATAAATATTTATTGAAATTTAACAAAGATTTTTTATTTAAAGAATTGTATTTTTACAAACAAATAGATAAAAAACCATTTATGTCACAAAAACGCTTATTTCTTTTAGACGCTTACGCATTAATTTTTCGAGGCTATTATGCATTTATAAAAAATCCAAGAATCAATTCTAAAGGTATGGATACTTCTGCCATTATGGGATTTATGAATGCCTTAATGGATGTGATTAAACGTGAAAAACCAGATCATTTAGCGGTTGCTTTTGATAAAGGCGGCAGTACGTTTCGTTTGGAAATGTTTGAACAATATAAAGCCAACCGAGATGCTACACCTGAAGCTATAAAAATTGCGGTGCCATACATTCAAGATTTATTGCGCGCTATGCACATTCCAATTATAGAAGTTGCTGGTTTTGAAGCCGATGATTTAATTGGAACGATAGCCAAACAAGCCGAAAAAGAAAATTATAAAGTCTTTATGGTTACACCAGATAAAGATTTTGCACAATTGGTTTCGGAAAACATTTTTATGTATCGTCCAGCCAGAATGGGGAATGACATTGAAATTTGGGGAATTCCAGAGGTTCAAGCGAAATTTGAAGTAGAACATCCATTGCAAGTTATTGATTATCTTGGAATGATGGGCGATGCCGTAGATAATATTCCTGGTTTACCGGGAGTTGGAGAAAAAACAGCAAAGAAATTATTGGCTGAATTTGGTTCAATGGAGAATCTTTTAGACAATACAGACAAACTAAAAGGTGCTTTAAAAGACAAAATTGAAGCCAATAAAGCACAAGGAATTTTATCTAAAAAATTAGCTACGATTTTATTAGATTGCCCAGTAACTTTTAATGAAAAAGATTACGAATTATCTACACCAGATGTTGAAAAAACAGATGCGTTATTTATGGAATTAGAATTCCGACAAATGAAAACGCAATTCGATAAATTATACAATCCAGGGGCGAATGCTGAAGTAACAAATTCTGAGATTCCAGTTTTAAAGAAAGCACCAGTTAAGAAAACTACAGATGAACAATATGATTTATTTGGTTTTTCAGATGCGGAAGATGCCACAGAAACGCACACATCGTATTATGCGACTTTAGAAAATACGGAACATTTTTATCAAAACGTTCAGGGCGATTTACCTACAAAAATGTTTATTCAAAATTTATTGAATCAAACTTCCGTTTGTTTTGATACGGAAACGACAGGTTTAGATGCTTTAAATTCAGAATTAGTAGGTTTGGCCTTTTCTTGGGAAAAAGGAAAAGGGTTTTATGTGCCATTCCCAGAAAACAGAGAAGAAGCTCAGGTTTTAATTGAAAAATTCAAGCCGTTTTTCGAAAATGAAACTATTGAAAAAGTAGGGCAAAATATTAAATACGATTTAAAAATTCTTTCACAATACGGAATTGAAGTTAAAGGAAATTTATTTGATACGATGATTGCGCATTATTTGATTAATCCAGATATGCGTCATAATATGGATGTATTGAGTGAAACCTATTTGAAATATTCGCCAAAATCTATTACCGAATTAATTGGTAAAAAAGGTAAAAATCAGGGCAATATGCGCGATATTCCTTTGGATGACATTAAAGAATATGCCGTAGAAGATGCTGATGTTACTATTCAATTAAAAAATCACTTTTTACCTATTTTAGAAAAAGTGGGTACGAAAAAATTATATGATGAAATTGAAATTCCATTAGTGCCTGTTTTAGCCGATATGGAAAAAGAAGGTATTAATTTGGATGTCGATTTCTTGCAAAAAATGTCCGTTGAAATGACGGCTGAAAGTAAAGCTTTAGAGCAAAAAATATACGAAACTGCTGGCGAAACTTTCAATTTAGCGTCTCCTAAACAATTAGGTGACGTTTTATTTGAAAAAATGAAAATTGGCGGAGCAAAACAGAAGAAAACAAAAACGGGTCAATATGCCACGGGTGAAGAAATATTAAGTTATTTAGCCAATGACAATCCTATTGTTAAAGATATTTTAGAATGGCGTCAAATGGTAAAATTACAAAGTACTTATATTGATGCATTACCGAATCAAGTGGATTCAAAAACAGGTCGTGTTCATACCGATTATATGCAAACCGTTGCAGCGACAGGTCGTTTGAGCTCTAATAATCCGAATTTACAGAACATTCCTATTCGTACCGAAAGAGGAAGACAAATTAGAAAAGCATTTATAGCCAGAGATGAAAATTACACCTTAGTTTCTGCCGATTATTCTCAAATTGAATTGCGAATTATAGCGGCTCTATGTGGTGAAGAAAATATGATTGCTGCGTTTAAAAACAATGAAGACATTCATAAAAGTACAGCGGCTAAAGTCTTTAATATTCCTTTAAAAGAAGTAACAAAAGAGCAAAGAAGTCACGCCAAAACTGTCAACTTTGGAATTGTTTATGGGGTTTCAGCTTTCGGATTGAGCAATCAAACCAATTTATCACGTAAAGAAAGTGCTGAATTGATTGATGCCTATTACAAAACCTATCCGAAATTAAAATCATTTATTTCTGATCAAGTAGATTTTGCCAGAGAAAACGGATATGTAGAAACCATTTCGGGAAGAAGACGTTATTTAAAAGATATAAATTCTGCAAATGCAATCGTTCGTGGTGGCGCGGAAAGAAATGCCGTAAATGCTCCGATTCAAGGTTCAGCCGCAGATATTATTAAAATTGCGATGATTAACATCCATAAAAAACTTAAATTGGAAAACTGGCAATCCAAAATGTTATTGCAAGTTCACGATGAATTGGTTTTTGATGTACATAACAGCGAATTAGAAAAAATTCAACCCATGATTAAACACGAAATGGAAAATGCCTTTAAAATGATTGTTCCGTTAGAAGTGGAAATTGGTAGTGGTAAAAACTGGCTAGAAGCACATTAGAATTAGTTTTCAGTTTTTAGTAATCAGTTAATAAACAAAAAAGCCTTCTTTAAATTTAGAAGGCTTTTTTTATATGTAATATATGAATTAGTTTATAACTATATCATCAATTTGCATTGTAGTAGTCACTCCACCATTTCCATTTCCAATATACTCAAAAACTAAAAATCCATTTCCTGTTAATGTACTCGGTATTGCCCAATTCCCACTATTTGTAAAGTTTGTTGGATATCCTGAAGACAAACCAGCATCTATTGTAAAACTTGATGTAATATTTGTTAATGTTGCTGTTGAAACATCAGAACCCGCTACATAATTTGTAGTGTAATATACCTTTAAACAAGTTCCATTTGCAAAACCTGCTTTGGTTTTAAATGAAACTGTTGAGGCAGCTGTAAGATTAATAGGTACAAAAAACAAGCTTCTATTAGCTTCGGCTGTTCCCCCAAATGAAGACATTTGAATGTATTTATTTCCACCAAACGTTTTTACTTGCCAATATCTTGTTCCAATTGCAGCATCATTAATATATTTTGGAAATATTTGCTGATTTGTAGTCATGTATGAAGTAA
>JBFYPW010000038.1:0-18409 GCA_041303115.1 Flavobacterium sp. | reverse complement strand
TTCCTAAAGACATACGCGAAGGCGGGTTTTGGTTTGGCATACTTGTAACGTCTAATCCTAAACGACGAAAAGCAGGTTCTTTTTCTAAATCGTCAATACGATTTGGATTGTTGAACTTGTGATTGAAATTTTTCAATTTGCTTTTACGTTCTTCTGCTCTTGATTTTAAAATTTCTTCAATTGACATTTCTACTGGAGAAACACCATCAAAGTTAAAATTAGGATCAAAACTAATCGGTTCTGCAACTGGCTCTTTTTGTTTGATGGTGAAATTAATTTCTTCATCAATTGGTTCTGCTGCTACTTGAATACTTGCAGCTGGCTCAAATGCTTCTTCTAACTCTTCTTCTAATGTATATTTGATTATTCCTTCTTCACCAAGTTCGGTAACTGGGAAAAACTGAACAGCCTCATTTACTTTGATATCTTTAGTTTCTTCGCTTAATTCAAAAACAACTGTATTTGGTGTGTTTTCTACTTTTGAATCGAACAAATCTAAAGAAAAGTTGAAATCATCCATACCCACAACAAATTCTGGATCTATCACTTCAATTTCTCTTACTGAGTTTGAAATGATTTCAAATTCTTGAACCGGTTGAACGGCTTCAACTACGTGCTGTGCTACTGGAGCTGCTGTATTGTATACAGGCGACGACGCAACTGGTGTTTGAAATTCTGCAGATACATTTTCAAAAAATACATCTAAATTTTTAATATAGTCTGTTGTTGGAATTAAATCTGAAACCGGAGCTTGTACAATTTGTGGTTGCTCTACTTCAAAATCATTTAAATCAAAAACAATTTTTGTTACTGGTTCAGCTGGCGTTTCGATAGACGCCGCAGCTTCAACAGTTTCAACTTTAGCGATAGGCTCTTCAAAAGAAATAGTTGGAGTTGCCACCGCATTTGGTGTTAAATTATGTTCTACTTTTTGCTCCCCATCTAAAGAATGAATAATCTTTTTTGGCTCTGCATTTACGATTTCTATTTGTTGTTCGATATTAAATCCTGTAGCTATAACGGTTACCGAAATAGAATCGCCTAACTTTTCATCTTCACCAATTCCCATAATGATATTTGCATTATGACCTGCCTCAGATTGAATGTATTCGTTAATTTCACTAATTTCATCGATAGTAATTTCATCAGAGCCAAATGTGATAAGCAACAACACATTTTTAGCACCTGTAATTTTATTATCATTTAATAATGGAGAATCTAATGCAGATTGAATTGCAATTCTTGCTCTATCCGCACCTGAAGCAACATAAGAACCCATTATGGCTGTTCCGCTATCACTTAAAACTGTTTTAGCATCTTTTAAATCAATGTTCATTGTTAAGTGATTGGTAATCACTTCTGCAATACCTTTTGAAGCTGTAGCTAACACTTCATCGGCTTTAGAGAAACCTGCTTTAAAACCAAGATTACCGTACACTTCTCTTAATTTGTTATTATTGATAACAATTAATGAATCTACTTGTTTTCTTAATCTTTCCACACCTTCCATGGCTTGGTCGTAGCGATTTTTACCTTCAAACTGAAAAGGAATAGTAATAATTCCTACGGTTAAAATTCCTCTTTCTTTTGCCAATTGAGCAATAACTGGTGCAGCACCCGTACCGGTACCACCACCCATACCAGCTGTAATAAATACCATTTTAGTATTTATATCAAGCATTTTCTCAATTTCTTCAATGCTTTCTAATGCGGCTTGTTGTCCGATTTCTGGCTTTGCTCCTGCCCCTAATCCTTCTGTTAGGTTTACTCCTAACTGAATTTTATTTGGCACTGGACTTGTTTGTAAGGCCTGAGAATCTGTGTTACACACTACGAAATCTACTCCAATGATACCTTGTCTGAACATGTGGTTGATGGCATTACTACCGCCGCCACCTACTCCAATTACTTTAATTACGTTTGATTGGTTTTTTGGTAAATCAAAAGTAAAGTTTCCAAATTCGTTGTTGCTTTCCATATATTTGGCTTTGTTTTTTTTTGTGTTATTTGCTACTAATAACCTTATTCTACATTATCTAAAAACTCTTTAATTTTCCCTAAAAGGTTATTAAAGTCGTATTTCTTTTTTCTTTCTGTTGGTTCTTTTTCAATCGTTGTTGACGTAGTTTCTTCCGCTACTACTTCATTTGCTACACTTTCCTCAACCACTGGTGCTTGTGGAGTTACTACAACTGGTTCAGGGATTTTCATCTCTACAAACGGAGTTGCACTATTGGTTTGGTTACGTAAACTTTCCATAACTAAACCTACAGATGTAGCGTATAAAGGGCTTGACAATTCTTCGCTTGAATTTCCTGCCAAATGCTCGTTTGGATATCCTATTCTGGTATCCATTCCTGTAATGTATTCTACTAATTGTTTGATGTGTTGGAGTTGCGAACCACCACCTGTTAACACAATCCCTGCAATTAATTTTTTCTTAGGCTCGTCGTGTCCGTATAATTTAATTTCAGCGTATACTTGTTCAATAATTTCCACTACTCTGGCGTGAATAATTTTTGACAAGTTTTTTAATGAAATTTCTTTTGGTTCACGTCCTCTTAATCCAGGAATAGAAACAATTTCGTTGTCTTTATTTTCTCCAGGCCAAGCTGATCCGAAACGTGTTTTTAATAATTCAGCTTGTTTTTCGATAATAGAACAGCCTTCTTTAATGTCTTCTGTAATTACATTTCCACCGAAAGGAATTACAGCAGTATGACGAATTACACCATTTTTGAAAACGGCTAAATCTGTTGTACCCCCACCTATATCGATAAGTGCTACACCGGCTTCTTTTTCTTCTTCACTTAAAACGGCATCAGCAGAAGCTAACGGTTCTAAAGTTAATCCTGTTAATTCTAAACCTGCATTTTTAACACAACGTCCTAAATTTCTGATAGAAGCGGCTTGTCCTACTACAATATGAAAACTTGATTCAACTCTTGCTCCATACATTCCAACAGGTTCTAAAATTTCTGATTGTCCGTCAATTTTAAATTCTTGTGGTAAAGCATGAATAATTTCTTCACCTGGAAGCATTGATAAATTTTGAACTTGACATGTTAATTGTTCAATATCATATTCGCCAATTACTTCTTCAGGGTTTTTTCTACTGATATAATCGGTATGTTGTATACTACGTATGTGTTGTCCTGCAATTCCAACCACTACATCATTAATTCGATATCCTGAATTATTTTCTGCTTCTGAAATAGCTGCTTGAATAGATTGAATGGTTTGCGTAATGTTATTGACTACACCTCTGTGCACCCCTAAACTTTTAGATTTCCCTACCCCAAGGATTTCCAGCTTACCGTACTCATTTTTCTTGCCGATCATTGCTACAATCTTTGTTGTACCAATGTCTAAACCTACTGCAATACTTTCTTTGTTCATCATCTATTCATTATTTTGAACACACTACCTGTTGTGTGAAAATTAAATTTATTGATTTGTACTTTTCAATTATCGAATCTTTCGAAGCATATTGATAAAACGCTTTATAATTTTTAAACTTTTTATCAATTAAAATTGGCTTTCCAAAATTAATATCGTAATCATGTTCTCTTGTTAACATGTTCATGCTTCCGTTTTTTTGAATCGTGATTGCTATGATATGTTTTTTTAAAAAATCATCTTTTTCAATGGTCTTAAAAGTTTCTATAAACCCTTTTTTAAATTCGCCCTCAATATTTCCTTGAACAATAGGAACTCTTGATGAAAAATTATTTGACAATTGAAAAATACTACCATTTTTATCTACATATAAGACACGATTATTATTAACAACTCTTGCGACTGGGGACTTCTGCAAAACTTTAGTTATTAACATACCATCTTCTGAAATAAACACTTCAGCATTCTCGATAAATGATTGCTTTTTTAGGGCACTTTCCAAATCTTTCAAATCTACTTTAACTTTTTGAATTGAGGAAGTGCCTCCCAAATTTTGTATTAACAAGTTATTAACCATTTCATTTGTTAAAAACATTTTGTTATTACCCTGAAACTCAACTTGTATCTTGCTGATTTTCTTGTTTTGACTTCTATTTTGAGTAAAAGAATACAAGAAAATTACCACAATTAACATCAAAACTAACCGAATATTATGCCAATTAAATTTTTTCATTTAGTACTTTTTTAATGTCCTTTACCATTTCACCAATATCTCCTGCACCAATTGTAATATATACATCTGAATCGGAATTTTTAAAGTATGTTAATAACTTTTCTTTGGTTACTAACTGTTTCTTTTTACACGTAATTTTATCTAATAACCAAGTAGCATTTACCCCTTCAATAGGCAATTCTCTGGCAGGATAAATTTCCAATAAAAGCAATTCATCAAATTGAGACAAACTTTCTGCAAAACCATCAACAAAATCTTTAGTTCTACTAAACAAATGAGGTTGAAAACAGGCGATTATTTTTTTATTTGGGTATAATTCTCTTACGGCTTGATGTACCGCATTTATTTCCGTTGGATGATGAGCATAATCATCAATATAAACTAATTTTTCAGTTCTAATTTGAAATGAAAATCGACGTCTAACACCCTTAAAAGTAGTTAATGCGTTACTGATTTTTTCATTTTCAACACCGTACGATTTTGCCATAGCAAAAGCCAACAAAGCATTGGTTAAATTATGATGTCCTGGCAATCCAAATTTTACATTTTCAATTAATTCTGTAGCAGTTTTTACATCAAAAACATAAAAACCATTTGCAATTCTGATATTTTGAGCAACATAATCCGCACCAATATTTACAGCAATTGTATTTCCTTCTAAAGGTAATCCTTTGACAATAAATAAATTATCAGAAGGCACTTTATTTGCAAACTCTTTAAAAGAAGCTTCAATAGCTGCCACATCACCATAAATATCTAAATGATCCGCATCCATAGAAGTAATACAAGACAAATCTGGATGTAAATGCAAAAACGAACGATCAAATTCATCTGCTTCTACTACTGTAACTGTTTTTCCTGTACCAATTAAATTAGAATCATAACCTTCAACAATTCCGCCTAAAAAAGCAGTAACATCTACACCACTTTCATACAAAATATGTCCTAAAATACTTGAGGTTGTTGTTTTACCATGTGTTCCAGCTACCGCAAAACAAAACGTATCTTTTGTGATGATTCCTAAAACTTCAGCTCGTTTTTTTACCGTAAATCCATTATCTAAAAAGAAGTTCCATTCTGAATGATTTTTCGGAACTGCTGGCGTAATAACCACTAATGTGTTTTGAGTATTTTTAAAACGTTCGTCAATTAATGCAATACTATCTTCAAAATGAATTTTAATACCATTGCCTTGTAATTCTTGGGTTAGCTGCGTTTCTGTTTTATCGTAACCCGCCACATTTTTTCCAAGGAATTGAAAATAGCGCGCCAAAGCACTCATTCCGATACCACCGATACCAATAAAATAGACGTTATGTATTTGGTTTAAATTCATTTTTTTATAATACAATTGTACTTAATTTTTTAGTACTCTTTTTATTTCTTCCACTATGGCTTTAGTAGCATTTGGTTTTGCCAATTTTTTAATATTTTCTGTAAGGTTTTGCAATTTTCCCTGATCCTTAACTACCGCTTCGAAAACAATTTTAAATTCGTCATCTAAATTTGATTCTTTTATTAATATTGCTGCGCCTCTTTCCACAATTGCTTTGGCATTTTTAGTTTGATGGTCTTCAGAAACATTAGGCGATGGAATAAAGATGGTTGGTTTTCCAACAATACATAACTCAGAAACTGAAGAAGCCCCAGAACGAGAAATTACCACTTCAGCTGCTGCATATACCAAATCCATTCTATCAATAAATGCAGTTACTTGCACGTATGCTGTTTCGTTATATTTTGAATATCCATTTAAATAATGCTTACCGCATTGCCAAATAATTTGAAAATCTAGACCTAATAAAAAATCCAGTTCTTTTTCAATTAGTTGATTTATTCTTCTTGCACCTAAACTTCCACCTAAAATTAGAAGTGTTTTTTTAGAGGCATCTAATTTAAAATGAGCAATTGCTTCTTCTTTTTTACTGGCCACTTCCATTAAATCCTGACGAACAGGATTTCCAGTAAAATGTAATTTATCTTTTGGAAAAAAACGTTCTAAATTTTCGTATGCCACACAAATAGAATTGGCTTTTTTAGCTAATAATTTATTGGTAATTCCTGGATATGAATTTTGCTCTTGAATAACAGTAGGAATACCTAACATTGAAGCAACTTTTAAAACAGCACCACTTGCAAAGCCTCCAGTTCCTATAACCACATCTGGTTTAAATCTTTTTAAAATAAAAAAAGATTTAAGTAAACTTGAAGCTAATTTTATTGGAAACATTGCGTTTTGAACTGTGATTTTACGTTGCAATCCAGCAATCCAAAGTCCTTCAATTTTATAACCTGCTTGCGGCACTTTTTGCATTTCCATTTTATCTTTCGCACCGACAAACAAAAACGTAGCATCTGGGAATTGCGCTTTTAATTCGTTTGCAATAGCAACTGCTGGATAAATGTGTCCTCCAGTTCCTCCTCCGCTAATGATAAATTTATTTGCCATTATTTTTTGTTTATTACTGCGTTCATTGGATTTTGTCCGTTCACCAAACTGTCGCCTTGTTCTGTTTCGTTATCTTGTTTTAAAGATTCACGAATAGAATACTTCATATCATTTACTTTATGCTCGTCTTCTGAAAGGTTTTCCACAGCATTTTCAGCATTCATAACTACTACTTCTCTTTCAATTAAACGCTGTAAAGCGGCTTCTTTATCTTGAAAATCTTTTAAATCAGCCGCAATTTCATCTTCTCTTTTGGTGACACTTAATATTATTCCTAACGACAAACACGTCATCCAAATAGAAGTTCCTCCACTACTAATTAAAGGCAATGGCTGACCTGTAACTGGCAATAACTCTACCGCTACACCCATATTAATTAGGGCTTGAATTATAATTGGAAAACCAAGTCCGATAATTAATAATTTTCCAAACAGATTTGTGGTTTTATTCGCTCGTATTAAAAATCTAAAAAACAATAACATGTAAAAAAACACCAAAACATATCCGCCAATTAAACCATATTCTTCAATAATAATAGCGAAAATAAAATCGGAAGACGATTGTGGTAAAAAATTCTTTTGAATACTTTTTCCAGGTCCTACTCCATTAATTTTTCCAACAGCAATAGCAATTTTAGCATTTTCAATTTGGTATTTGTCTTCATCTGGTTTATCCGAGGTAAAATTTTCAATTCTACTCACCCAAGTATTTACACGACTAAAGGTTTTATGTTTTGGAAAGGCTTGTGCCAATAAGAAAAAAAGCGCCAATAATGCCAATCCACTAGCCAACACAATTCCTAAATATTTTAAAGGATATTGCCCAATATATAACAACATAAAAACCATAGCAAACATTAAGGCTGCTGTAGAAAAATTTGATGGCAAAATAAATATTAAAACAGCGCCAACTGGTATCCATATTTGAATCACTGAATCTTTAAATGTGTATTTGGTTTCGTTAATTTTTGTTAGCGTTCGAGCTACGTATACCATTAAGATTGTAAAGGCAAGCGTAGAAGGTTGAAACGAAAAATTGACAAATGGAATTTCCAACCACCGACTTGCATTGGCTCCACCAATTGTTTTTCCTTGTAATAATGTAAAAAGTAACGCAGGAATAATAATCCAAATAGCAAAAATGGAATATTTTTTAAACTTTTCGAAATGTAATTTGTGTATTAAAAACACAATAACTAATCCTACAATAACATGTAAAAAATGCTTTAGCAACAATACTAATGTTGAACCTTTCCCATTACCAACTGTATATACTAAGTTTGTACTCGCACTATACACGGGTAAAAAAGAAACCAAAGCTAGTAATACAATTACAGCCCAAATGGTTTTATCTCCTCTAAGTTGGTTTATGATTTTGTTCATTATAATTTTTGCTCTTGTAAATCAATTACTATTATAAATTTTGTACCGCTTGTTTAAATTTACGCCCTCTGTCTTCGTAATTTTCAAACAAATCAAAACTTGCACAAGCAGGAGAAAGTAAAACAGTATCGCCTTTTTCTGCCATTTTGTTTGCAATTTTTACAGCTTCAGACATAGATGTTGTTTCCACAAACATTTCAACCAATCCTTCAAACTTATCGGCTAACTTTTTATTGTCGACACCTAAACAGATGATACCTTTTACTTTTTCACGAACCAATGCCATTAACTCGTCGTAATCATTTCCTTTATCAACACCTCCAACAATCCAAACTGTTGGTGTAATCATACTATCTAAAGCAAAAAAAGTAGCATTTACATTAGTCGCTTTCGAATCGTTAATGTATTGCACATTGTTTATTTTTAACACTTTTTCTAATCTGTGTTCTGCACCCTGAAAACTAGTTAAACTTTCTCTAATAGTTGCTTTTCTAATATTCATTAATTGCGCAACAGTTGTTGCTGCCATAGCGTTTTTTACGTTATGTTTTCCTTCTAAAGCAAGTTGATTAATTGGCATAGTAAAATGATTTTCGTTAAGGTTGATATTTATTTCGTTGTTATCGGTTATGCTACCGCCCATATTTAATTTTTTTGAAATTGAAAAAGGCACTTTGTTTGCTTTTGTTTGATGTGAGGCAAACCAATTTGATATGGCTTCGTCATCTTCATCATAAATTAAAAAATCTGTCTCTGTTTGATTCATTGTTATTCTAAACTTTGAATCGATATATAACTTGTAATCGTAATTGTATCTGTCTAAATGATCAGGGCTAATATTTAAAATAATTGCTATATCCGGCTTGTAATTTAGTATTCCATCTAATTGAAAACTACTTAATTCTAACACATAACAATCGTGTTTATTTTCGGCTACTTGCCAAGCAAAACTTTTCCCAATATTCCCTGCTAAACCTACATTTAAACCGCCTTGTTTCAGGATGTGATAGGTAAGCAAAGTCGTAGTAGTTTTACCATTACTGCCTGTAATTCCGATTGTTTTTGCAGTAGTGAAAGGCGCTGCAAATTCTATTTCCGAAATCACCGGAATATTCTTTTCAAGCAACTTTTTTACAATAGGCGCTTTATCTGGAATTCCAGGACTTTTCATTACCACATCGGCACTCAGAATTAAATCTTCCGTGTGCTTTTCGTCTTCCCAAGCAATGCCATTAATACTAAGAACTTCTTTATAATTTTCTTTTATTTTTCCAAAATCGGACACAAACACATCATATCCTTTTTTCTTACCCAAAATAGCAGTTCCTACACCGCTTTCTCCGCCACCTAATACAACCAATCGCATATTATCTTAATTTTAAAGATACTAATGAGAAAATTGCTAGAATGATGGCCACAATCCAGAAACGTGTTACAATTTTACTTTCGTGATATCCTTTTTTCTGATAATGATGATGTAACGGTGACATTAAGAAAATACGACGCCCTTCGCCAAATTTCTTTTTGGTATATTTGAAATACGCAACTTGTAACAATACTGAAAAGTTTTCCGCTAAGAAAATTCCACATAAAACAGGAATCATTAATTCTTTTCTAACTGCAATTGCAATTACTGCGATAATCCCTCCGATAGTTAAACTTCCTGTATCGCCCATAAATACAGTTGCTGGATAGGTGTTGTACCATAAAAATCCAATAAGTGCACCTACAAATGCGGCAATATAAATTGTCATTTCACCCGAATTTGGGATGTACATAATATTTAAATAGTTAGAGAAAATAATATTTCCCGATACGAAGGTGAAAATACCTAAAACCAATACTGAAATGGCGGAAGTTCCAGCCGCTAGACCATCGATCCCGTCTGTTAAGTTAGCGCCATTAGAAACCGCAGTAATGATAAAAATAACTACCGGAATAAAAATTAACCAAGCCCAATTTTGATAATCATCACCCATAAACGATAGTAATTCCGCATAATCAAACGTGTTGTTTTTCATAAATGGAATAGTGGTTTCCATTGATTTCACTTCAGGTGAAGTAGTTTTAATTACTGTTTCTATTCCTTGCTTTCTTAAAACAACATCTTCTTTAATGGTTACGCTTGGATGAAAATATAAAGTAGCTCCAACTATAATTCCTAAACCAATCTGACCTATGACTTTAAACTTACCTTTTAAACCTTCTTTGTCTTTTTTGAAAACTTTAATATAATCGTCTAAAAAACCAATACTTCCCATCCAAATAGTTGTCACCAAAAGCAAAATGATGTAAATATTATCTAATTTCGCCAACAGCAAAACCGGAACCAACGTAGCTAAAATTATGATTAACCCACCCATAGTTGGCGTTCCTGCTTTTTGTACTTGCCCATCTAAACCTAACTCACGAACAGTTTCACCCACTTGTTTGTTTCGTAAATAGTTGATAATTCTTTTTCCATAAATGGTAGAAATTAACAACGATAAAATTACCGCAATCCCCGAACGGAATGTGATATATTGAAACAAACCTGCTCCTGGCAAATTATACGCTTCGTCTAAGTATTTAAAAATGTAGTATAACATAATTTTATAGGTTTAAATTCCAAACTTTTAAAATTCCAAATCTTATGATTTACTATTTCCAAAATTGGAATTTGGGATTAATTTTTTTGAGTATTATTTATCTAATTGTTTTAATAATTCTTGTACAATTTGCATATCGTCAAAATCCTGACGGACTCCGTTTATTTCTTGGTAGGTTTCATGACCTTTTCCAGCAATTAAAATAATATCTCCAGAATTTGCCATTTGACAAGCCGTTTTTATGGCTTGTTTTCTATCAAGAATTGATATTGTTTTTTTAAAATTCTGACCTTCCACTCCAGCTTCCATTTCTTCGATAATCGTCTGAGGATTTTCTGTTCTTGGATTGTCTGAAGTAAAAATGGCTTTATCACTTAAAGAAGCTGCAATATTTGCCATAATTGGTCGTTTTGTTTTATCTCTATCGCCTCCACATCCTACGATGGTAATTAATTGTTCGTTTTTAGTACGAATATTTTCTATTGTTTTCAACACGTTCTCCAAGGCGTCTGGTGTATGCGCATAATCTACTATAGCAGTAATTTTGGTAGTAGAAATCACAAACTGAAAACGACCTGAAACACTTTCTAATTCAGACAATAATCGTAATGCTTCTGTGCTTTCTATTCCTAATTCTAACGCTACACCATAAATGGCTAATATGTTATATGCGTTAAACGAACCAATTAGTTTCGTCCAAACTTCTTCGTTATTGATTTTTAAAACCAATCCCGTTAATTGATTTTCTAATATTTGTGCTTTAAAATCGGCATACGTTTTTAAGGCATACGTTTTTTTTCTTGCTGCCGTATTTTGAAACATAACTTCGCCATTTTTATCATCAACATTTGTGATAGCAAAAGCAGATTTTGGCAATCCATCGAAAAATGATTTTTTTACATCTCTATATTCTGCAAATGTTTCGTGATAATCTAAATGATCGTGTGACAAATTAGTAAATACACCACCTTCAAAATGTAAAGATTCAGTACGTTTTTGATGAATTCCGTGTGAGGAAACTTCCATAAAACAGAATTCGCAACCAATTTCCACCATTTCGTCTAAATATTTATTAATAGTTAGTGAGTCGGGTGTAGTATGAGTAGCTTTATATTCTACCTCATCAACCATAATTTTAACGGTTGATAATAATCCTACTTTGTATCCTGCTTTTTTAAACATTTGATACAATAATGAGGCAATTGTAGTTTTTCCGTTTGTACCTGTAATCCCAACTAATTTTAGTTTTTCTGACGGATTATCGTAATAATTTGCTGATAAAAAAGCTAAAGCTTGATTAGAATTTTGCACCTTCACATACGTGCAATTTTCTGATAATGTTAATGGTAAAACTTCACAAACGATAACCGATGCACCTAAAGAAATGGCTTTGTCAATAAATTGATGCCCGTCTGAAAGTGTACCTTTAATTGCTACAAAAACATCATTGTTAGACACTTTTCTGGAATCGAACTCGATTTTTTCTATAGTTAAATCAGTAGAACCGTGAACCGATTCAATTGTTACTTTATATAATATGTCTTTTAATAAGCTCACGATAATTCAATTGTTATTATTTGATTTTTCTTGAATGTTTCACCAGGATTGATAGATTGTTTTTTTACTTTTCCAACTCCAGTAAATTTCACTTTTAACCCTAAATTTTCTAATAAAGAAACAGCATCCATTCCAGCCATCCCTTTCACATTTGGCACTACATTTGTATTTCCTTGCGATTTTTTTTCAAATTCGCTGTATAAAGCTTCTTGTTTTTTACTTTTTAATTTGATGTTAGTAAACTTATTTGTGTTTGGAACATCTGTGAATATTTTTTGTGCAATTCGTTTAAAAACTGGTCCAGCTACGTCGGCACCATAATATCCTTTTGATTTATCTGGATTATGCACCACAACTATGCAAGAATATTTTGGTTGATCTGCAGGAAAATAGCCAACAAATGAAGAAGCATAAGACATTTCTGCTTTACCGTAATTTACTTGAGCTGTTCCTGTTTTACCAGCCATTGAAAAATCTGGTGAATACAAGCCTTTACCCGTTCCGTTTTTAACCACATTTTCCAATACTTTTCTAACTTTTAATAACGTTTCATCAGAACATATTTTCGGATTAATTACCTCAGGATCGTACTTTTTAATAGTTTTACTCCACTCTTTTATTTCACTTACAAAAATTGGTTTTACCATTTTACCATCATTTGCTACTGCATTATACAAGGAAAGTGTTTGTAAAGGCGTCATAGAAACACCATATCCAAATGCCATCCAAGGCAACGTGGTGCCATACCAATTTTTAGCTCCTGGTTGTGGAATTACGGGCTGTCCCTCTCCTTTAATTTGTAAACCCTGTTTTTTATTTAATCCGTAACTGTTGATTCTATTGATAAATTGCCAAGGATTATTTTTATACGCTTGATAAGTTGCTTGTACTAAAATAGTATTTGACGACACTTCAAAACCTTTTGCTAATGAAGCAATTCCGTATCCGTGATGATTTGAATCTTTAACAGGTCTGCCTTGAATCATTACTAATCCACCATTAGAATTATATACAGAACTGGTATCCGCTTTTTTATCATCAATTAAGGCTATTAAATCCATTAATTTAAAGGTTGAACCAGGCTCGTGAGATTCCGTAAGAGCATAATTTTGAGTTTCGAAATACGAACCATCTTCCGATTTTCCTAAATTTGAAATGGCTTTAATGTAACCCGTATTGGTTTCCATAACCACTACACAACCATGATCTGCTTTATAAAACTCTAATTGTTTTAATAAGGCATGATGCGCAATGTCTTGAATAAAAACATCAATGGTTGAAATTACATCGTACCCATCAACTGGATCTAATTCATTAACATCAGAAATAGGTTTCCACTGATTTTTTGCAATTTTTTGCATCCAATGGTGGCCGTTTGTTCCGTTTAAATATTTACGAAACGCATATTCTAAACCTTTACCTTGGTTCCCGTCACGTTCATAACCAATTGTTCTGTTTGCAATCAATCCTACAGGATGTTTACGCACCGTTTGCTGTTCGGCAATAATTCCGCCTTTGTTAGCTCCCAACTTAAATAAAGGAAACTCTTTTACGCGCATATATTCGGTAAACGTTAATTTTTTTGCAACTAAGAAATATCTGTTTTTAGTGTTTTTGGCTTTTCTTAAATCTCTTTGAAATTCGCCAGAAGATTTTCCTACAAGTTTTGCAAGTGAATCTGACAAGGCAACATAATATTTTTCAAAATTTTCATCTGATGGTGTTACGGCATCAAAACGGATGGTATATTCAGGAACTGAAGTAGCTAATAAACTTCCATCTGAAGAATATATATTTCCTTTATTGGCAGGAATTTCGAAATTTTTAACAGTACGCTGTTTGGCTAATTTTCTATAATAATCGCCACCCACCCACTGTATATTAAATAATTTTATAGCAATCGCAAACGCAAACGCAACAACGCAAACCACCACAAATGCGAGTCTGTAAGAAATTATATTGTCGTTTTTTATTGCCATATTTTTAATTTATCTATAAAACTTTTTTCTTCAGGTTTACGTATTACAATTTTTTTTGGTGGAACGGTAGACGGCAAAATTTGTCTTGCTTCCATTTTTTTTGAAACGGTGGATTCCATTTTTAATTTCATAAGTTCAGAACGTGTATCTACAAATTTTGAACGCAATTCTTTTACTTCATTTGTTAAACTCGTAATCCTATAATTTTTTTCATCATAGTTATGGTTAAAATACACCATTAGCATAGCCAAGGAAAACAAGTAAATGATAAATTTCCAAGTTTTTAGCGCATCATCATCAATTAAGAATTTTGCTTTTAATAGACTATATATACTACTTTCTTTTGCCATTATTTTTTTTCTGCTACTCGTAATTTTGCACTTCTTGCTCTATTGTTTATTTCTATTTCTGCTGCTGAAGGCACAATTAATTTTTCAATACTTTTAAAAGGCACCTCGAAATTTCCAAAAAAGTCACGTTCTGGTTCGCCTTCAAACATTCCGTTCCTTATAAACCGTTTCACCAATCTATCTTCTAATGAGTGATACGAAATAACACTTAATCTTCCTCCAGAAACTAATAATTCTTCTGTTTGCATTAAAAATTCTTTCAATACTTCAATTTCTTGATTTACTTCAATACGAATGGCTTGATAAATTTGAGCTAAAATTTTATTTGCTTTATGCCCTGGCAAAAAACGAGACAAAACCTCTTTTAGTTGCTCAGAATTTTTAATTTTTTTATCTGCTCTTGCGGCTACAATTACGTTTGCCATTGCGCCGCCATTTTTCAATTCGCCGAAATCAACAAAAACACGTTTCAGTTCAGTTTCTGAATAATCGTTTACTACTTCATATGCAGAAAGTGTGTCATTTTGGTTCATTCTCATGTCTAAAGCGGCATCAAAACGAGTAGAAAAACCTCTATCAGCTACATCAAATTGATGAGATGAAACTCCGAAATCACCTAAAATTCCATCTACTTGTTTTACTCCGTGAAAGCGTAAGAACCTTTTAATAAATCTGAAATTTTCATTAATTAAAACAAATCGTTCATCATCTATTGCATTTGCTAACGCATCTGTATCTTGATCAAAACCAAACAATTTTCCGTTTGGTCCCAAATGCTTCATAATTTCTCTTGAATGTCCACCGCCGCCAAAAGTGACATCAACGTAAATTCCGTCTGGCTTGATATTTAAACCGACAACTGTTTCTTTTAAAAGTACTGGGTTATGATATTCCATCTACGTCTTCATTTTGATTACCCATTACTTCTTCGGCTAAATCAGCAAAATCAACCATTGCGTGATCTAATGCAGATTCGTATAAATTTTTATCCCAAATTTCAATTATCGAAACAGCAGATGACAATACAATATCTTTATCTATTTTAGAAAACAACACTAAATCTTTCGGGATTAACAATCTACCTGTAGCATCAATTTCTACCATTCTAACACCAGCAGTAAATGCTCTAATAAAATCATTATTCTTTTTTACAAAACGATTTAATTTATTGATTTTCTGCATGACTTTATTCCACTCCTTCATGGGATATAATTCCAAACATGGCTGAAATACAGAACGCTTCAATACAAAACCTTCCTCAAAATTACCCAGTTGTTTTTTAAGAGGCGCAGGTACCATTAGCCTTCCTTTTGCATCAACTTTGCACTCGTATGTTCCTAAAAATGTATTCAACTTTTATAAATGAATTATTATTGAGACAAATTTAAAAAATATTTTACCACTTTTTACCACAAAATACCACTTTGTTAATAAGTTTTTACATTAAAAAGATATAAATACCACTTATGTGCTGAAAATACTGATAATAACAAAGAATTTAAGTTTTTAACGATTAAATAAATTGTTGAAAAAACACTTAATATTCCAGTAATGATTCTCAAAACAAATTGAAAATTAGAGTTTTAGCTTAGAAACAATTTAATAATCTGAATTATGAAAAAAATGTGAAAAAAAAATGTATTTTTGTACGTATTAGATAGTTGAACACGAAGACGTTTTTATGATAAAGAAAGAAAAAAAATATACGTATTTTGAATCAGGTGAAGGCACGCCAATAATTGTATTACACGGTTTGATGGGCGGCTTAAGTAATTTTGATGGAGTAGCTAATTTTTTTCCAAGTAAAGGATATAAAGTAATTATTCCTGAATTACCTATTTATACGCAAAGTTTATTAAAAACTAATGTAAAAGCATTTGCCAGATATGTAAAGGACTTTATTGTTTTCAAAGGATTAGAACGTGTAATTTTAGTTGGAAATTCATTAGGTGGACACATTGGACTGTATTTTACAAAACAATACCCTGAATTAGTAAAAGGATTAGTAATTACTGGAAGTTCCGGATTGTACGAAAGCGCTATGGGTGAAAGTTACCCTAAACGCGGAGATTATGAATACATTAGAAAAAAAGCTGAAGACGTATTTTATAAGCCTGAAGTGGCAACAAAAGAAATTATTGACGAAGTTTTTGCAACCGTAAATGACCGAATCAAACTTTTGAAAACGTTAACTATTGCCAAAAGTGCCATTCGTCATAATATGGCTAAAGATTTGCCTAAAATGCATGTGCCGACTTGTATTATTTGGGGAAAACAAGATAAAGTAACGCCACCAGAAGTAGCAGAAGAATTTAAAAAACTGTTGCCAAATTCTGAATTATATTGGATTGACAAATGTGGTCATGCTGCTATGATGGAAGAACCAGATCAATTTAATGATTTGCTATTTAATTGGCTTAGCGAAAAAAAATTATAAATTCTCTTTATAGTAAAGAGAAAAATATCCTACCTAAATCTTTTGAGTAGTTAAAATACTGTAAATCAAATGAAAATTAATACCGCCGAATTTGTAGTTAGTAATTCCGAAGTGGAAAAATGTCCGAAAGACAGAATTCCAGAATATGCTTTTATTGGACGATCAAATGTTGGGAAATCATCGTTAATTAACATGATTACCAACCATAAAAATCTTGCAAAAACCTCTGGAAAACCAGGAAAAACTCAACTAATTAACCATTTTTTAATTAACAAAAATTGGCATTTAGTAGATTTACCAGGTTATGGATACGCAAAAGTTTCTAAAACCACTAAAGCAAAATTTCAACAATTTATTACTGATTATTTCGAAAGTAGAGAACAACTTATTTGTGCGTTTGTTTTGGTAGATATTAGACACGAACCTCAAAAAATTGACACTGAATTTATTGAATATTTAGGTGAAAGTGAAATTCCGTTTTGTATTGTTTTTACAAAAGCAGATAAGTTAGGAAAAACGCATATTCATAAACACGTAGAAGCGTATAAGAAAAACTTATTAGCAAATGATTGGGCAGAAATGCCACAATATTTTGTAACTTCTGCAGAAAGTGCTTTGGGTAAAGAAGAAATTTTGACTTATATAGATGAAGTAAATCAGAACTTATTTACGGGTTCAGATTTTTAAAATAGGTACACGGATTTTCGGATTATTATAAATTTATTAAACCCTCCAATAGTTTTGAGCTTTTGGAGGGTTTTTTATTTATTTCACCAACAACGAATGTTGCGTCATAGCTTCTGGCTGAGCAATTCCCATTAAATCTAAAATAGTGGGTGCCACATCTCCTAAAACACCTGATTGAATATGTATTTTATCGTTATCTACCAAAATTACAGGCACTGGGTTGGTTGTATGTGCCGTATTTGGTGAACCATCTGGATTTATCATGGTTTCACAATTTCCGTGATCTGCAATTACTATTGTAGTGTATTGATTTGCTAAAGCGGTTTCAATAATTTCTTTTACGCAAATATCAACAGCTTCACAAGCCTTTATGGCTGCTGGCATACTTCCGGTGTGACCAACCATATCACCATTTGCGAAATTTAAACACACAAAATCCACTTCTCCTTTTTGTAATTCAGGTACTAAAGCATCTTTTAATTCGAAAGCACTCATTTCTGGTTGTAAATCGTACGTGGCTACTTTTGGTGAGTTTTTTAATATTCGAGATTCTCCATCAAAAGGTTCTTCTCTTCCGCCAGAAAAGAAAAAAGTTACGTGCGGATATTTTTCTGTTTCTGCAATTCTGATTTGTTTTTTTCCAGCTTTAGAAAGTACTTCGCCTAATGTTTCAGTAATATTATCTTTATCGTAAATTACGTGAACGTTTTTATAAGTATCATCATAATTGGTTAATGTAACATAATACAACGGTAATTTGTGCATATTTTGCTCATGAAAATCGGTTTGCGAAAGCGCCTCAGTTAATTCTCTACCTCTATCTGTACGGAAATTAAAGAAAATTACCA
>JBFYPW010000037.1:0-18422 GCA_041303115.1 Flavobacterium sp. | reverse complement strand
CAGAAGCTATAGAAGCTTGTGTAAAACTTACGAGCCGTTACATGACAGATCGTTTTTTACCCGACAAAGCTATCGATGCTTTAGACGAAGCGGGTTCTCGTGTACACATTACTAATATTGAAGTGCCAAAACAAATTTTAGAACTAGAAAAACAATTAGAAGAAGTTCGCGAATTGAAAAATTCTGTGGTTAAAAAACAAAAATTTGAAGAGGCTGCCAAATTACGTGATGACGAGAAGAAAATAGAAAAAGATTTAGCCATTGCACAAGAAAAATGGGAAGAAGATTCTAAATTAAACCGTGTAGAAGTAACAGAAGATAATGTAGCTGATGTGGTTTCTATGATGACTGGTATTCCAGTAAATAGAATTGCGCAAACAGAAACTAATAAATTAGCCAAACTACCTGAACTAATAAAAGGGAAAGTAATTGGACAAGATGAAGCAGTGCAGAAAATAGCCAAATCCATTCAAAGAAATAGAGCAGGTTTAAAAGACCCTAACAAACCAATAGGTTCGTTTATCTTTTTAGGTTCTACAGGTGTCGGAAAAACGCAATTAGCAAAAGTGTTAGCAAAAGAATTATTTGATTCTGAAGAGGCATTAGTACGAATCGATATGAGTGAATATATGGAAAAATTCGCTATTTCACGTTTAGTTGGAGCACCTCCGGGATATGTTGGCTACGAAGAAGGTGGTCAATTAACCGAAAAAATTAGAAGAAAACCATACGCTGTTGTTTTATTAGACGAAATTGAAAAAGCCCATCCCGATGTTTTTAATATGATGCTTCAAGTTTTAGACGATGGTTTTTTAACAGATAGTTTAGGGAGAAAGATCGATTTTAGAAACACTATAATTATTATGACTTCTAATATTGGGGCGCGTCAATTAAAAGATTTCGGTCAAGGTGTTGGTTTTGGAACGGCTGCGAAAACAGCTCAAGCTGATGATTACAACAAATCGGTAATTGAAAATGCCTTGAAAAAAGCGTTTGCACCCGAATTTTTAAACCGAATTGACGATGTAATTGTATTTAATAGTTTAGAAAAACACGATATTGATAAAATTATCGATATTGAAATGGAAAAACTTATTTTACGTATTAAAGACTTAGGATATACGTTTACCATTTCTGAAAAAGCAAAAGATTTTATTGCCGAAAAAGGTTTTGATAAACAATTTGGAGCACGTCCTTTAAAAAGAGCCATCCAGAAATATGTAGAAGATGCGCTTGCCGAAGAAATAATAACTTCTAAAATTCATGAAGGCGATGAAATTTTTATGGATTTAGATGAAGCTTCACAAGAACCAATTGTAACGGTAATGAAAACAGAAAAACCTGCTAACTAGCAGGTTTTTCTTTATAATTAATTAAATATGAAATTATTATTTAAAGCACAAAAAGAAACTAAAAAACCTGCTAGTAAACTAACAGGCTTTAAGTTCATAAAAAAAGAACATTAAGTATCTTTTCTATATGTTAAATCACCAATTTTACCTGGCATTCTTTTTCCTTGTATATCATAAATAGCTCTAACCCATAATACACCAAGCATTGGAACTACAATAAAAGTTAATTTATTAAATTCCCAAGCTTTTGAAAAATCCAAATGTATGAAGTGCATTACTCCTTTTGTTAATCCACATGCATAACATTCAATACCTGCTAACTGAACAGACAAGCACACGCTTTCACCTTTATCAAAGGTTGTAGCAGGAAAAAACAATAATACTATTGGAGCTAGAATAGTGACTATATTTGACGTGTAGAAAAAGATTTTCTTAATCATTTAATTAAAGTGTTTTAGAATAACTACCGTTTTTAGGCTGTAAATCTCCTGTAATAATTCTAACTAAGTCAATTAGCCACCAAATACCACAACCACCACCTGTAAGTAATTGAAGAACACCTTGCCAAGTGTAGCCTAAATAAAATCTGTGGATTCCCATCCCACCTACTAAAGCAACAAGTACTAAAGCAATGATTTGACTTTTACCATCACCAGCAATTGCAGGAGAAGATAATTCGTCTTCTTGGTTTTCAACAACTACAGTTGTGTTTGTGTTGTTAGAAGTAGTTCTTTGAACTGGGAACGATGCATAAGTAGCTGTTAACGTTCCAACAATCAGCATTAAAGCTGATAAAAATAATTTGATTTTCATAAAAAAAATGTTTTAGATTTACACAAAAATAATAATTTAACTCAATCTGCAATGAAAAACATAAATTTTTTTTCAATTTTATTTACTCTATTTTTCTTAACTAATTATGCTCAAGTAAACTACGAATTTTATGGTGCTTTAAAATTAAACGGAAACGAAAAAACTATCATCACATACAGATTGGTTTTTACGGAACAAAATGGTAAAATTAGTGGCTATTCCGTTACTGATTTAGATGGAGCACACGAGACTAAGAACGTAATTAGTGGTTCATACGACAAATCTAAAAAGCAATTTTCATTTCAGGAGAAAGAAATACTGTATACAAAATCAAAATTTGATGAAAATTCGTTTTGCTTTGTGAATTTTTCTGGAAAAGTAAAATTAGTGGAAAACACAAGTAAATTAGAAGGCGCTTTCAAAGGTTTATTTAATAACAAAACCAAATGTATTGATGGAACAATGTCTTTAATTGGAAGTAATAAAATTTATAATTTAGTAAATAAAGTAAATAAAAAAATACAAAGTTCTAAAAAAATAGATGTTAAAACTAAAAGCGAATCAAACCCAATTAAACTTATTGATAGCTTAAAAATAAATAAATTAAGTAAAGATCAAAATTTAAATGTGTTTTGGGAATCATCAATATTGAAATTAGATATTTGGGATAATGGGCAAGAAGATGGGGATATTATAAACGTGTATCATAACAATAAATTGATTTTATCTGAATACTCAGTTACCAATAAAAAGAAAACAGTTAATATTACATTAATTGGTAAAAACGATATTTTCAAAATTGAAGCTGTAAATGAGGGAAAAATAAAACCCAATACCGCAAAATTAGAACTTCACGACAAAAATAGAAGTTTTGAATTATTAGCCACTTTAAATAAAAATGAAGAAGCATCCATAACAATCGTAAAAAAACCTGCTAATTAGCAGGTTTTTTTATTTAGAATCTATATATAATTTTAAAAAGCATAACCTATAGAAACGTTAAACCTTAAATATTTTGGCAATAAAAACAAACCATCAATTTCGTCACTTTCACCATTAAAATATTGATTTACGTTTTTAATATCATAAGGAATTTGAATATTACCTCCCATATTAACATCTAAGGTAAGATTTGAATCTGAAGTATTTAATAAGAAAAACTGATATCCAGCTACACTTCCAATTCCAAATGATTTTATATTTTCGATAATAAATCCATATTCCCTTTTAAAATTAATAAAATTAGCAACTGGAGCCGCAATATAAAAACCTCTTAACGCCTGTTTATTAAACATAAAATTTTTCATTTTATATTCAATACCAAATTGGTTATAGTTACCCTTACTATCAAAAGAGGGCGCTTTCATAGTTATTAATGTAAACTCATGACTCGTTCTACCTTTCTGATTTGAAAATTCAAAGCCAATTTCAGCACCATTTATAATGTATGTTGGTAGATTTACTTTAATATTTTTAGTTTGAGAAAAACTAAAATTTACCAACAACAAAACAACAAGTAACTTTTTCATATTTCTTATTTTATAAATTATTTCTTCAAAAATGGCATTTTAACCACTTTTGCTTTAATATCTTTATTTCTAATTCTAATATAAATTTCAGAATCTGGAGATGCTAATGCTGTTGGAACGTATCCCATACCAATGGCAATTCCTAAACTTGGCGACTGTGTTCCAGAAGTTACAACTCCTACTACATTTCCATTTGCATCTGCAATTTCATAATCGTGTCGTGGAATTCCTCTATCAATCATTTCAAAACCAACTAATTTCTTAGAAACACCCGCTTCTTTTTGTTTTTTCAAGTTTTCTGAGTTTGTAAATTCTTTTTCAAATTTAGTAATCCAACCCAAACCAGCTTCTAAAGGAGAAGTAGTATCATTAATATCGTTTCCGTATAAACAGAAACCCATTTCTAATCGCAAAGTATCACGAGCAGCTAAACCGATTGGTTTAATTCCGAAAGCTGCTCCAGCTTCAAAAACTTTTGCCCAAATAGTTATGGCATCTTCATTTTTAAAATAAATTTCAAATCCACCTGAACCCGTATAACCCGTTGCAGAGACAATAACATCTTGTTTTCCTGCAAATTCACCAATTTGGAATGTGTAATATCCCATATTTACTAAATCTATTGAAGTTAAACACTGCATCGCTTCAGCAGCTTTTGGTCCTTGAATAGCTAATAACGAATAATCATCCGATAGATTTTGCATCTCCACACCTAAATCATTATGTTTAGAAATCCAATTCCAATCTTTTTCAATATTAGAAGCATTTACGACTAACATATAATGATTGTCTGCGATTTTGTATATGATTAAATCATCAACAATTCCACCTTCATTATTTGGCAAACAAGAATATTGCGCTTTTCCATCTACTAATTTAGAGGCATCATTAGAGGTTACTTTCTGAATTAAAGCCAATGCATTTTCACCTTTTAAGAAAAATTCTCCCATATGCGATACATCAAAAACCCCTACTCCAGTTCGTACCGTTTCGTGTTCTGCGTTTACCCCTTCATATTGAACAGGCATATTGTAACCTGCAAACGGAACCATTTTTGCTCCTAAACTTTCGTGAATAGCTGTTAATGCTGTATTTTTCATTGTACGATTTTATAAAATTTAAAGTTGCTAATGTATTGAAAATTCTTAAAAAAATAAAGCCAAAAACCTATAAATAGTAAGAAATTCACAAAATATTGTTTTAATACTGAAAATAGTTGCATTTTAGAATTTGTTTGTAGAATTTTGACAACTAAAACAAAATCAAATGCATTACATAGATTCATCCGTACTTACTATAGAAAAAGTTAGAGAAATTATTTTTGAAGGAAAAAAAATAGCCCTTTCAGAAGAAGCTATCTCAAAAATAGAACGATGTAGAACGTATTTAGATGAAAAGATGGCTACTAACGATACAGCTATTTACGGAATTAACACTGGTTTTGGTTCGTTATATAATATTAAAATTTCGACAGAGAATTTAACCAAACTTCAAGAGAATTTAATGAAATCTCACGCTTGTGGAACTGGTGAAGAAGTACCTCACGAGATTGTGAAGATCATGTTGTTATTAAAAATTCAATCTTTGAGTTACGGCCATTCAGGTGTGCAATTAGTAACTGTCAATCGATTAATTGATTTTTATAATCATGATATATTACCTATCGTTTATACACAAGGTTCTTTAGGAGCAAGTGGCGATTTATCACCTTTAGCTCATTTATGTTTACCATTAATAAATGAAGGCGAAGTGTATTTCGATGGATTCCGTCAACCAGCGCATAAAGTTTTAGAAAAATTGAACTTATCGCCTATTACATTAAAATCAAAAGAAGGTTTAGCTTTATTAAACGGAACGCAATTTATGAGTGCTTATGGCGTATACAATTTAATTCAAGCAGATAAATTAGCCCATTTAGCAAACATTGTATCTGCAGTTTCTTTAGAAGGATTTGATGGAAGAAAAGAGCCTTTTAATGAATTAATACATTTAGTTCGACCACATAATGGGCAAGTAGCTACAGCAGCTCATATGTTAGAATTATTAGAAGATAGCGAAATTATC
The DNA here is from genome assembly GCA_041303115.1 of Flavobacterium sp. Lineage (GTDB taxonomy): Bacteria > Bacteroidota > Bacteroidia > Flavobacteriales > Flavobacteriaceae > Flavobacterium. Next base: position 12,664 of record JBFYPW010000037.1, on the reverse strand, counting down.
GCACAACCTAAAAAACACGTACAAGACCCGTATTCTTTTAGATGTATTCCGCAAGTTCATGGTGCTACTAAAGATGTAATTGACCATGTAAAAAAAGTATTTACTACCGAAATTAATTCGGTAACAGACAATCCAAATATTTTTGTTGGTGAAGATGAAATTATTTCTGGTGGAAATTTTCACGGACAACCATTAGCAATGGCTTTAGATTATTTAGGAATTGCTTTGGCAGAATTAGGAAGTATTTCGGAAAGAAGAACCTACCAATTAATTTCAGGTTTAAGAGAATTACCTGCATTTTTAGTAAGTAATCCTGGATTAAATTCTGGATTTATGATTCCGCAATATACCGCAGCGAGCATTGTTAGTCAGAACAAACAATTAGCAACTCCTGCAAGCATAGACAGCATTGTATCAAGCAACGGACAAGAAGATCATGTAAGTATGGGAGCAAATGCAGCTACAAAAACATTAAAAATTGTTGAAAATTTAGAACGCATAATAGCTATTGAATTATTCAATGCTTCACAAGCCATCGAATTTAGAAGACCTTTAAAATCAAGTGATTTCATTGAAATGTTTGTAAAAACCTATCGTGAAGAAGTGCCTTTAGTTACAGAAGACAGAATTTTACATTATGATATTGAAAAGTCAATTCAGTTTTTGAAGAGTTTTCAAGTGGAAGTGAATTAATTCTTATTTCGTTTCGGTCTTTTGACTAATTCTCCTTGGCAATTTGGACAGATACAAGCCATTTCTGTAGCGCAAGATTCACAAAATGTACATTCATAACTGCATATACAAGCTTCTGATTGCATATTTAATGAAATAGTGCATTTCTCGCAACTTGTTTTGTATTCTAAAGCCATTATTTATTCTTATTTTTTAGTAAATAAATCAAAATTGCAGCACAAAAGATAATTTCTAAAACTACTCCTATATTAAAAATTAATGTAGCGCCTGGCCATTCCATTATTTTAAACAAAGCACCGAAGGCAACAACGAAACTACAGCCAATAATTATAATTAGTAAATTTTTAAATTTGTTTTGCATTTTTTACTTAAAGTTTTTTTCAATAGCTTTTATCATTTCACCTGCAATATCTTTTTGAGTAGCACCTTCAATTCCTTCAAGCCCTGGAGATGAATTCACTTCTAACAACAAAGGTCCTTTTGACGAACGAATAATATCTACTCCAGCCACTTTTAAATTCATTGCTTTAGCTGCTTTGATTGCAATTCTTTTTTCATCAGCAGTAACTTTTACGATAGATGCTGTACCTCCTAAATGAATATTTGCTCGAAATTCGCCTGGCGCCGCTTCTCGTTGCATAGCAGCAACCACTTTTCCGTCTACAACAAACAAACGTAAATCTTTACCATTGGCTTCCTTAATAAATTCTTGAACTAAGATATTCGCATTTAAACTTTTGAATGCATTAATAACCGATTCGGCTGCTTTTTTTGTTTCTGCTAAAACCACTCCTTTACCTTGTGTTCCTTCTAATAATTTCACAATTAATGGCGAACCTCCAACCATTTTTATTAAATCATCAGTATCTAATGGTGAATTGGCAAATCCTGTAGTAGGTATATCAACACCATTGTTTAGTAATAATTGTAATGAAAATAATTTATCTCTCGATTGTGTTATGGCCGCAGCATTATTTAAAGCATAGACTTTTAGTGCTTCAAATTGTCTGGTTAAGGCACATCCGTAATACGTCATACTTGGACGAATACGAGGAATAATGGCATCAAAATCCTTTAAAACCAAACCACCACGATAGTGAATTTCTGGATTAGAAGCACTTAACTTCATATAACAATATTTGATGTTTAAAAAATGCATTTCATGTCCACGCATTTCTCCAGCTTCAATAATACGTCGGTTGCTATACAAATCTGGATTACTAGCTAATAATCCAATTTTTAAACCTTTTTTCTCAGGTTCACTATAATAAAATTGTTTTAAATTTTCTGTAGTGGGTTGACCTAATTCAAACTTTTTTTCAGGGTCAACAATTAATCTTCCCACCATTGCTTCTCTTCCTAACAACATTCTGAATCCCATAGAATCTCTGTTGGTAAGCGTAACCTCAACTTGCCAATTGTGATTACCTAATCCTACTTCTGTACGAATTACATAACGCTTTTCTCTAGTTCCATTAGAGCTTTTTACAATTCGTTGATCTACTAATTGTGCCTCGCAATGAATGATAGATTTTGAATTATTTTGGATAGGATTAATATCAAATTTCAACCATTCTTCTCCATTTTTATCAAATACTTTGATATTAATAGCATGTAACGCTGATGTTTTCGCTCCAGAATCTACACGAGCTTTTATTGCGGGAATTCCTAATTGTGGGAACGAACACCATTCTTCACTACCTATTAATGTTTTATCTTGCATTTGCAAATAATTTAAAATCTAATGTACTATTATTTTTAATTTAATATGATATATTAACGTTATTTTTTTGGAAATATATTGTCCTCCTTCTTAACATCTGCCATTAAATCACTTGGATCAATAACTACTGATTTTATAGGTCCTTTATTTAAATTTATATCAATGGCGTAAGTAGGAATTGCCCAATCCCAACCTGATAAAACATTTCTGTTATAAGTATATGGATTTGGTTTTTCCCATCGCATTAACGTATTTGGAATATAGAAATATTCTTTAGTCCCGTTTTCAAATTCAACAATTACATCTAAAGGCATTGGCATTCTCCCTTTTCTTTCTAAAATGATTTTATTGTTTTCCACCGATTTTATGGCGTAATCAATTGTATTTGTAGTTTGTGTCCATTCGTTTAAATACCAATCTAAATTGGCACCTGAAACTTTTTCAGCAACTCGCTTAATATCATTTGGAGTTGGATGTGTAAATTTATAATCCGAATAATATTTTTTAATCGTTTTATCTAAATTTTCTTGTCCAATAATGTATCCCAGTTGTGCTAAAAATATTTCACCTTTACTATATGCCCCAATACCATACGATTGATTATAATCGTATCGGTCTGCATGAGTTGTTAATGGTTGTTCTTTTCCTGAATTGGCTAAAAAAACATAGTTATTGTACGAATCTGCAAACGGGCTTTCTGGCTCTTTTGGTGGCAAAATTTCATTCATAGCTAAATTAGAAATATACGAAGTAAAACCCTCATCCATCCAACAATGTTTCGATTCATTAGTCGCCAAAATATGTTGAAACCAACTATGAGCAAATTCATGAGCGGTTACACCCACTAAACTACCATAACTTCTATTTCCTGTAATCAAAGTACACATAGCATATTCCATACCCCCATCGCCACCTTGAATAACTGAATATTGTTTGTACGGATATTGTCCAACATTTTTATTGAAATAGGCTAATAAATCAGCAGTTTTAGGCTGCATTTTTTTCCAATTTTCTAGATTTTCTTTCTTGTTTTTATAAAAAAAGTGCAATTCGGTTTCATTTTCACCCATAATTTTATCGTGAATGTATTCTGGATCTGCTCCCCAAGCAAAATCATGAACGTTTGGTGCAATGAAATGCCAAGTTAATGATGATGTTTTTTTCGGATAAGCAACCACAACACCTGAGTCTTCATACCCTTTTCCAATTTCATTTTTATTTTGAAGATAACCTGTACTTCCTATAGTATAGTCTTTGTCAATAGTGATTTTTACATCAAAATTTCCCCAAACACCATGAAATTCTCTTGCTATATAGGTGTCTGCATGCCAGCCTTCAAAATCATATTCAGCCATTTTAGGATACCATTGTGTCATGGAAAGCGCCACATTTTCTTCTGAATTTCTACCAGAACGACGAATTTGTAGTGGCACTTGCCCATCAAAATCTAATGTAAAAGTGGCACTTGATTTAGGTAATATTTCTTGAGGCAAAGTAACTTCTAAAATAGTCCCTACTACTCTACTTTGCACTGATACACCATTTTGTTTACAATTTGAAACCAGCAAATATCCAATTTCGTTTGGCTTTAACGTACTAATTCTACTTTCTTTTAAATCCTTTTTATCTTTTGTGAATTTACGAACCATGCGTTTGTCTGGATCTGAAATAGTTTGTAAACGCATATCCATAGCACTTCCTGGCTGAAAAGCATTAGGATACAAATGAAAAAAAACCTTTTTTAATGTATCAGGTGAATTATTTGTGTATACTAGTTCTTGCGTTCCTTTATATTGATATTTTTTCACATCCATATTCACATTCATTTTATAATCAACATGCTGTTGCCAATACCCTGAATTTGGATTGTTTTGTGCGAAGGAAATTCCTGTTAAAAGAATTAAAAAATGTTTAAATGTATTTTTCATTTGTAACTGTTTTATGTAAAAAGAAAACCACAAAGATAAACGACTAGGTATCTCTTTGTGGTTATTATATGTTTTTATTTGATTATTTTTTTGTCATTTTTTCAGCTAATAGCAAGGCGTTATAGGCGTTTACTATTTTCCCTGATTTAGAAATTTCAGAAAAATTTGCTTTGTGTTTATCTTCTCCTACAGAAATCATATTTTTTAACGATGTTCCACTCTCCAAAATAATTTGTTTTACCTGAACGGAAGTTAAACTTGGGTAATAAGCACGAATTAATGCAGCAACACCCGCCACGTTTGGAGAAGCCATTGAAGTACCTTGTAAATATTCATAAGTATTTAAAGGAGTAGTTGCGTAAATTTTTTCACCCGGTGCAAAAATATCTACATTATTTTTTCCGTAATTTGAAAAAGACGCTACCATTTTAGACCCATAATCTGGAGTAAGTGCACCAATAATTAATACGTTTTTAGCAAATTCAGGAGAACCGTCATACGTATCATTTGGATATTTATTAGTCACATCTAAATCATACGATTCGTTACCTGCTGCAATTACTAAAAGCACATCTTTAGATTCTGCATATTTTATAGCTTCTATAACTAATTCTTTATTTTGAGAGAAATATTTTCCAAAAGAGCCATTGATAACTTTAGCACCATTGTCAACTGCATATCGAATACCTAAAGCAATATCTTTATCGTACTCATCTCCATCAGGTACTGCTCGAACGGCCATAATTTCTACCACTGAAGCTGCTACACCATCCCCACCTTTTTTATTACCTCTTACTTGCGCCACAATTCCCGCCACGTGCGTACCATGTTTAGCTTCTTTTGGCTCTGGTCCTACCACATTATTATTACCGTATTTTCTGTCATTAATATCATCTGGATTATCACCAACTATTTTTCTACCATCGTATTCTACATTCAAATTATAATTTAATTGCCCATAAACATGGTCTTTAAAATCAATAATTTCTTTATCAAACTCAGCTTTAGTCATACCTGTTAAAAACTGAGAAAACATAGCTTTAGCTTGTAATAAACTTTGATCTTTAGTTTCAATTTTTTTAACTTCCTCTAGAGTAAAGTTGTCTTTTTTAAGATGCGATTTAATAGCTTTTTCAGCGTTTAAAATCATATCTAATTGCTGCTTATCTTGTTGCAAACCTTTAATTTCTTCTTCTAATTTAGCTTTAGCTTTATCGAATTCTGGAGTATTGGAGCCTCTTTTTACAATACGAGTCATTTCTAATTGCTCATGTATAGCATTACCTAAAAAGTTCCAACCATGAATATCATCTATATATCCATTTTTATCATCGTCAATATTGTTACCAGCAATTTCTTTTGGATTGGTCCAAATTACCGATTTTAAATCTTCATGATTAATATCCACACCAGAATCTACAATTCCAACAATAACTTTTGTCCCTTTTTTTCCTTTTAATAGTTCTGCATAAGCTTTATCAACACTCATACCCGGCACCGTGTCTTTTACTAAATCTAAATGACTCCAACGTTGCAAATCTTTTTCTTTTAAAGGAGTTGTTTTTAATGGCATTCTATCAATATTCTCAACTGGAGTTGAAACCATTTTAGCTGAACCACAACCAAATAAAACAAGCGCTAAAGCAAGTGATAGATATAAAGGTTTAAATTGAATTTTCATATTAGTGTAATTTTATTTATTTTTAATAATTAGTAAGTATTTTAAAAGTTTTGTTACGGGAATAAAGTCTAAAAGATATCATCACATCTAAATACTTCTTTTAATCTTACCCCTTTTTCTGTTCTTTCTACAGTAATAATTTGATTATGTGCGTCATGTTCTAAAAACAAATAGTAATTATTATCTGCAGCTGCATTCATAAATTTTGCTTTTTCGTCCATTGTCAAAAGCGGTCTGGTATCGTATCCCATAACATACGGGATAGGAATATGTCCAGCTGTAGCTAATAAATCAGCACAAAAAACAATGGTTTTTCCATTATAATTAATATGTGGAAGCATTTGTTTTTCGGTATGACCATCTGCAAAAAAGATGCCAAAATCTAATTCTGAAGTAGCTAAAAAATCACCCTCTGTACGATTAATAAATTTCAACTGACCACTATCTTGCATTGGCAAAATATTTTCATTTAAAAAAGAAGCTTTTTCTCGAGAATTTGATTGCGTTGCCCATTGCCAATGGTTTTTATTTGTCCAAAAGTTCGCATTTTTAAAAGCTACTTCATAACCTGTTTTATCGTTTTTCCAATTTACAGAACCACCACAATGATCAAAATGCAAATGTGTCATAAAAACATCTGTAATATCATCTTTATGGAATCCATATTTTGCTAATGATTTGTCTAAACTTTCATCGCCCCAAAGAGAATAATAGCCAAAAAATTTATCGGATTGTTTATTTCCCATTCCGGTATCTATTAATGTCAGTTTATTTCCATCTTCAATAAGCAAACATCTGGCAGCAATATCTATTAAATTATTAGCGTCTGCAGGATTGGTTTTACTCCATATTGTTTTAGGAACAACGCCAAACATAGCGCCGCCATCTAACTTAAAATTTCCCGCCTCTATTGGATATAATTTCATGATTTTTATTTTTTGCCAAATTACAAAAATTTCAATAAAAGAAAACTATGAAAATATAAGTTATAAAAATGTTATAAATCTTGTAAAAAGTTTTTTTAGGTTTATCTTTGCAGAGTTAATTTAGACAAAATCAAAATAAGGAATACGAAACAAATATAATTAATAACTAAGTTATGATAAAAGTATCTGAATCTGCAAGTAAAAAAATTATTGATATGATGAAGGAAGAAGGTTTTGATGCTGCAACTGATTATGTCCGTGTTGGTGTAAAAAGTGGCGGTTGTTCTGGACTTTCTTATGAATTAAAATTTGATAAGGCGTTAGGCGAAAATGATAAAGTTTTCGAAGATAGCAATGTGAAAATTGCTGTTGAAAAAAAATCATTTTTATATTTAGCTGGAACTATTTTAGAATTCTCAGGAGGCTTAAACGGAAAAGGATTTGTTTTTAACAATCCAAATGCACAAAGAACTTGTGGGTGTGGGGAAAGTTTTTCGCTTTAAATCAATAGATTAAAAAATTAAATGATTTAAAGATTTAAAGATTATGACAAAATCTTTTGAGGAGTTTGAGGTACATAAAAAGGGAGTTATATTAACGAAATTAATTTTTAGTTTAGTAAACAATACCTCATTAGATAAGGAATATGGTTTTAAAGATCAAATAAAAAGAGCTGTAGTTTCAATAACGAATAATATTGCAGAAGGATCAGAATATAACAATAACAAGCAATTTATAAGATATTTAAAAATTGCAAAAGGAAGTTGTGCTGAAGTTAGAAATATGCTAATTTTAGCAAAAGAATTAGAATTTTGTTCTGTAGATGAAATACAGAAAAGTTTAAATCTGACAATTGAAATTTCTCAGAATATTTCAAATTTTATTAAATATTTGAACACAAAATTAAACGCAAAATAAATGATTAATGAGTTTAGAGAATTTTTCAATCTTTAAATTATTAAATCTTTAAATTATTAAAATGAGTAAATACACAGAAGACGATTTAAAAGTCGAATTAGAAAATAAAGAATACGAATACGGATTTTATACTGAATTAGAATCGGAAACGTTTCCTGTTGGTTTAAATGAAGACATTGTTCGTGCAATTTCTAAAAAGAAAAACGAACCACAATGGATGACCGATTGGCGTTTAGAAGCATTCGCCGCGTGGAAAGAAATGGAAGAACCTGAATGGGCAAATGTTAAGTATTCAAAACCAGATTTTCAAGCTATAGCTTATTATTCGGCACCAAAAAAATCGGATCCAAATAAAACATTAGATGATGTTGATGCAGAATTATTAGAAATGTACAAAAAACTTGGAATTTCTATTGACGAGCAGAAAAAAATGAATAATGTAGCTATGGATATTGTAGTAGATTCAGTTTCAGTAGCCACTACATTTAAAAAAACATTAGGCGAAAAAGGTATTATTTTTTGTCCTATTTCAGAAGCTATTCAAGAACATCCCGAATTAGTGAAAAAATATTTAGGAACTATTGTACCGCAAAAAGATAATTTTTACGCCGCTTTAAATTCGGCAGTTTTCTCTGATGGAAGTTTTTGTTATATTCCAAAAGGCGTGAAATGTCCGATGGAATTGTCAACTTATTTTAGAATCAATCAAGGTGGTACTGGGCAGTTTGAAAGAACGCTTGTAATTGCCGACGAAGGAAGTTATGTCTCTTATCTTGAAGGATGTACAGCTCCAAGTCGTGATGAAAATCAACTTCACGCTGCAGTTGTAGAATTAATTGCTTTAGACGATGCAGAAATAAAATATTCAACCGTTCAAAACTGGTATCCAGGAAATAAAGAAGGAAAAGGAGGTGTATTCAATTTTGTAACCAAAAGAGGTTTATGTGAGAAAAACGCAAAAATATCTTGGACACAAGTAGAAACAGGCTCTGCCGTAACTTGGAAATATCCATCTTGTGTTTTAAAAGGAGATAATTCTATTGGTGAGTTCTATTCTATCGCTGTTACAAATAATTTCCAACAAGCGGATACCGGAACAAAAATGATTCATTTAGGAAAAAATACAAAGTCAACCATTATTTCAAAAGGAATTTCGGCTGGAAAATCACAAAATAGCTACCGTGGATTGGTTCAAATAAGTAAAAACGCTGATAATGCTCGAAACTTTTCTCAATGTGACAGTTTACTTATGGGTAATAATTGCGGCGCACATACATTTCCATACATCGAAAGTAAAAACACAAGTGCAAAAATAGAACACGAAGCGACCACCTCGAAAATTGGAGAAGACCAAGTGTTTTATTGCAACCAAAGAGGAATTCCAACAGAAAAAGCAATCGCCTTAATTGTAAATGGTTTCAGTAAAGAAGTCTTAAATAAATTACCAATGGAATTTGCAGTGGAAGCTCAAAAATTATTAGAAATTAGTTTAGAAGGTTCGGTAGGATAATCAAAATATAAATCAGAATAAAAATACATTCATACAATGTTACAAATTAAAAACTTACACGCTTCAGTAGAAGACAAAGAAATATTAAAAGGAATTAATTTAGAAGTAAAAGCGGGAGAAGTTCACGCGATTATGGGACCAAATGGCGCTGGAAAAAGTACACTTTCATCTATAATTGCTGGAAACGAAAACTATAACGTAACTGCTGGCGAAATTATATTAGAAGGTGAAGACATCTCTGAATTAGCTCCAGAAGAAAGAGCCCACAAAGGTGTTTTCTTGTCTTTTCAATATCCAGTTGAAATACCTGGTGTTTCCGTAACAAATTTTATGAAAACGGCTATTAACGAATCGCGAAAAGCTCGTGGACAAGAAGATATGCCTGCTAATGAAATGTTGAAATTAATCCGTGAAAAATCAGAATTATTAGAAATTGATAGAAAATTTTTATCACGTTCACTTAACGAAGGTTTTTCTGGTGGAGAAAAAAAACGTAATGAAATTTTTCAAATGGCGATGTTAGAACCAAAATTAGCCATTCTTGATGAAACAGATTCTGGTTTAGATATTGATGCTTTACGTATTGTTGCTAATGGTGTGAACAAACTAAAAAATGAAACCAATGCGGTTTTAGTAATTACCCACTACCAACGTTTATTAGATTATATTATTCCAGATTTTGTACATGTCTTAATGGATGGGAAAATTGTGAAATCTGGCGATGCTTCTTTAGCATTAGAATTAGAAGAAAAAGGATACGATTGGATTAAAAACGAATTGGTATAATTGTTTGTAGTTTATTGTTTATTGTTCTCGTAGCCATAAACTAAAAACCATAAACCATAAACATAAATTATGGAATTAAAAGAAAAAATACTAGCGTCTTTTATGGCTTTTGAAGATAAAATCGTTGATGTAAATAACGAATTACACGACATTAGAACTTCAGCTATTAAGAACTTCGAAAATAAAGGATTCCCTACTAAAAAAGAGGAAGCCTGGAAATATACCTCGTTAAATGCCATTTTAAAAAATGATTTTAGTGTATTTCCTAAAAAAGAAAATACAGTAGAATTTGCTGATGTAAAAAAATACTTCCTAAATGAAGTAGATACATATAAAGTAGTATTTATTGACGGAAAATTCAGTTCACATTTATCATCAACTACGCATGATGGTTTAGATGTTTGCTTAATGTCTTCGGCCTTAAATAAGCCAAAATACAAAATATACATTGACGAATATTTCAACAAAATTGCGAATTTAGAAGATAGTTTAACGTCATTAAATACCGCTTTTTCTCAAGAAGGTGCCTATGTAAATATTCCAAAAAGCAAAGTAGTTGACAAGCCAATTGAAATTTTATATTTTTCTACTGGTTCAGAAGCAGCGTTAATGACACAACCACGAAATTTAATAATTGTAGGCGAAAATGCACACGTACAAATTGTAGAACGTCACCAGAGTTTAAATAGCAACCCGGTTTTAACGAATTCGGTTACAGAAATTTTTGCTCAAAAACGCGCTATTGTTGATTATTATAAAGTGCAAAATGATTTACAAACTGCGAATTTAATTGACAATACATACATTGCTCAAAAACAAGACAGTCATGTTTCGGTACATACGTTCTCTTTTGGTGGAAACATTACCAGAAACAATTTAAATTTCTATCATCAAGGCGAACATATTGATTCGACTTTAAAAGGTATTACAATTATTGGCGACAAACAACACGTTGACCATTATACTTTAGTGCAACACGCCACGCCAAATTGCGAAAGTCATCAAAATTATAAAACTATATTGGACGGAAGTGCTACAGGAGTTTTTAATGGTAAAATTTTCGTAGAAAAAGAAGCACAAAAAACAGATGCATTTCAGCAAAATAATAATATTTTATTAAGTGATAAAGCGACTATCAATGCGAAACCCCAATTAGAAATTTTCGCAGATGATGTAAAATGCTCACACGGTTGTACCATTGGGCAGCTAGACGAAACTGCTATGTTTTATATGCAGCAACGTGGAATTGGTAAAAAAGAAGCCAAAGCATTATTAATGTATGCGTTTACAAGTGAAGTGACTAACAGTGTAAAAATTCCAGAATTAAGAAGTAAAATCGCTCGAATTATTGCCGATAAATTAGGCGTAAATATGGGATTTGATTTATAAATTATAATTATATATAAAACGGGGTTTCAATATTGAAACCCCGTTTTATTTACTCTTTTCTATATTTTTTAGTTTCTTCAAAAACATGTTCTAAAATTTTAGCGTCTTCGTCTGAAAATTCAACATTTCTTCTTGCCATAACAATTTTAGCTGTATCAAACGCTTTTTTGGTTAAGTACGTTGTAAATCCACTTGCACCACCCCAACTAAAACTTGGTACAAAATTTCTTGGAAATCCTGCTCCAAAAATATTAGTACTTACACCAACAACTGTTCCCGTATTAAACATGGTATTAATTCCGCATTTACTGTGGTCACCCATCATTAATCCGCAAAATTGCAAACCTGTTTTAGCAAAATTTTCTGTTTCATAACTCCACAATTTTACTTCTTCATAGTTGTTTTTTAAGTTACTATTGTTACTATCCGCACCAATATTACACCATTCACCTAAAACGGCATTTCCTAAAAATCCATCGTGTCCTTTATTAGAATAGCCAAATAAAACTGAATTATTCACTTCACCACCAATTACAGAATGGGGTCCCACAGTAGTAGCGCCATAAACTTTTGTAGCTAATTTCACTCTACCCGATTCACACAAGGCAAAAGGACCTCGAATGACAGAGCCTTCCATAATTTCAGCATTTTTACCAATATAAATAGGACCTGTTGATGCGTTTAAGGTTACAAATTCTAATTTAGCGCCTTCTTCAATGAAAATATTTTCTGGAGCAATTACGTTTACCGATTTAGGTATGGGTTGCGAAAATCGATCTTCAGTTAACAACTCAAAATCTTCACGAATGGCAACCTCATTTTTTTGAAAAATATCCCAAGTGTTTTCTATTTTGATGCAGTCGTTTGAAAATTCAAGTACTTCAAAACTATCAAAATCGACTTCTTCTCCTTCTTTAGCAAAAAATGCTACTACTTCTTCTTCTTGAAAAATCGCTTGATTGTGTTCCAAATTCTTAATCATGGCTACCAAAATATCATTTGGTAAAAATGAAGCATTAATCATCACGTTGTTTTCCATTTCTACCATTGGCCATTTTTCTGACAAATAGTCTTCTGTTATAGATGTTGTGGTAGAACCCAACTGTTTTT
>JBFYPW010000036.1:0-18443 GCA_041303115.1 Flavobacterium sp. | reverse complement strand
CACAAATGTCGCTTTACTTCAAGTTTAGCGACATTTTTTTATTAATTTTGCACCCTGAAACAAAACAAATACTATGAGAACCAAGTCTTTAAAGAAAAATAAAATCAACGTCATTACCTTAGGTTGTTCTAAAAATGTATATGATAGTGAAGTTTTAATGGGACAACTTCGTGCCAACGGAAAAGAAGTAACACACGAAGCTACTAAAGACGAAGGAAACATCATAGTTATTAATACGTGTGGTTTTATAGATAATGCGAAAGAAGAATCAGTAAATACGATTTTAGAATATGCCGAAAAGAAAGAACAAGGTTTAGTAGATAAGGTTTTTGTTACAGGTTGTTTATCTGAACGTTACAGACCCGATTTAGAAAAGGAAATTCCAAATATAGACCAGTTTTTTGGCACAACCGAATTACCTTTATTATTAAAAGCATTAGGTGCCGATTATAAACACGAATTAATTGGAGAACGCTTAACCACTACGCCTAAAAATTACGCCTATTTAAAAATTGCGGAAGGATGTGATAGACCTTGTAGTTTTTGTGCGATTCCATTAATGAGAGGAAAACACAAGTCTACTCCTATTGAACATTTGGTGATTGAAGCTGAGAAATTAGCAAAAAATGGCGTAAAAGAATTAATATTAATCGCACAAGATTTAACCTATTACGGTTTAGATTTATACAAAAAAAGAAACTTAGCCGAACTTTTAGAAGCCTTAGTTAAAGTGGATGGAATTGAATGGATTCGTTTACATTACGCCTTCCCTACTGGTTTTCCAATGGACGTTTTAGAATTAATGAAACGCGAACCAAAAATTTGCAACTATTTAGACATTCCGTTACAACATATTTCAGATAGTATTTTAAAATCGATGCGACGTGGAACGACTCAAGAAAAAACGACGAATTTAATTAAAGAATTTAGAGCGTTAGTTCCTGAAATGACTATTAGAACAACTTTAATTGTAGGGTATCCTGGTGAAACTGAAGAAGATTTCAATATTCTTAAAAATTGGGTTGAGGAAATGCGTTTCGAACGCTTAGGTTGCTTTACCTATTCTCATGAAGAAAACACGCACGCCTATTTATTAGAAGACAATGTGCCTGAAGAAGTAAAACAAGACCGTGCAGCACAAATTATGGATATCCAAGCACAAATTTCTTGGGAATTAAATCAAGAAAAAATTGGACAAACATATAAATGTGTAATTGATAGAAAAGAAGGCGAACATTTTGTTGGAAGAACGGAATTTGACAGTCCTGATGTAGATAATGAAGTATTAATTGACGCTTCAAAATTCTATTTAAAAACTGGAGATTTCGTAAATTTAAAAATCATCGACGCTACAGAATTTGATTTGTATGCGGAACCTGTGTAAGAAGTTCATATAAAAGTAAACTATAAACCTTTTTACTTTTACCTTTTACCTTTTGCCTTTTACCTTTTACTTTAAAGTAAACCTAATTCAATTGTTCGCTGAAAATAGCAATTAATGTATGTGCGTCAACGATATGATTTGGTGACTCTTCAATTAGTTTTAAAACGCGTTTCATCGCATACGGATTTAGTCCCATATGAATGCCAATTTCATTAATTTTAACGGTTTCTCTTTCATGCAAAACATTATCACAACGCATTAATAAAGCCAAACGATAAAACTGACAAATTCTATTCATTTCGTCTTTTATTACTTTAACTTCACCTTTATTTTCATATAATTTCAATAAAGTTTCTTTATCAATTTGTAATTCATTCGCTACAATTTCAATAAAATCATATTCTTTATCGTGCAATTCGCCGTCAATTAAAGCAAACGAAATCATTTCTTGCAACAAACTAATTTTTTCTTGAGTAGTTTCCATCAAAATTATTACTTTTATACTATTCTTCAAATATAAAAAAATGCAACAATTTTTAAGACTATTTCTATTCTTTTTTTTGTTTTCTATTACGAAAACAGAAGCACAAAAGCGATTTACAACCTTTGAAATAGACGCGCCACAACTTCAAACCAAAAAGAAAATTTGGGTGTATTTACCTCTAAATTACGAAAAATCCAATAAAAAATATCCCGTAATTTATATGCACGATGCCCAAAATTTATTTGATGCTGCAGCTTCTTATGCGGGAGAATGGAACATAGATGAAACTTTAGATAGCTTAAAAGCGAAAGTCATTGTGATTGGTATTGAACACGGAAATGAAAAACGCATTGACGAACTTACTCCGTATAAAAACGAAAAATATGGCGGCGGAAATGCCAATGCGTACTTAGAATTTATTGTAAAAACAGTAAAACTTCATATTGATTCAACCTACAGAACAAAAACCAATGCAAAAAACACGGGTATTTGGGGCAGTTCCCTTGGTGGATTGGTTTCTTTTTACGCAGCTTTGCAATATCCAGAGGTTTTTGGAAAGGTAGGTTGCTTCTCGCCGGCTTTTTGGATTAACAAAAAAGAAATTTTTCAGAAAATGGAGGACACGCCAAAATTTACTACCAAAATTTATTTGCTTTGTGGCGATAAAGAAGATAGCGGTGCAATGGTTTCGGATATGAAAGAAATGGAAACACTAATCAATTCAAAACGTTGTGAATGCAAAAAGCTAAATAAATCCGTAATCGTAAAAGAGGGAGAACATAACGAAAAATTATGGCGAAATGCATTTGCAAAAGCGTATCTTTGGCTTTTCTAAATATGTCGAAAGTCGAAAGTCACAACAAACCATAAACTATAAACGATAAAATGAATAACAACGATATCTTCAAAAAACTTCGAGTAGCTTTACAATTACGTGACGACCAAATAGTAGAAATCTTAAATTTAGTCGATTTTAAAATGTCAAAAGGCGAATTAGGTGATATTTTCCGTGCGGAAGACCACGCTAATTTTATGGAATGTGGCGACCAAGTACTTCGTAATTTCTTAAACGGATTAATTATTCATTTACGTGGAACAAAGGAAAACCCAAAAAACCCTCGTGACGTAATAAAAACACATAAAAATTACGAAACACAAACAGAACGAACAGATAAAACCATTTTCGAACCGAAAAAGCCTTATAATAAAACGGATAGTAAAACACAGTTTAAACCAAGAACTGGCGACAAAAAGGAGTTTAAACCAAAAACAGGTGAAAGTTCAGATAAAAAGCCTGCATTCGGGAAAAATAAATTTGGCAACGATAAAAAACCAGCCAAACAAAATCCAGTTGAAAAATTTAAATTTAAAGACGGAAAAAAATAAAAGCAAATCCTCAATAGTATTGAGGATTTTTTATTTATTGTATATATAAGAATCTGAATTACAACTTCCTAAAGTAATCTAATAAAACAATATCATTTATTTTTTCTGGGGTAAAAATCTCTAAAATTGATGGTGTGTTTTGATTTGAAATAAAAGAATCCCAAACGGAATGTAATTCGGGTTCGTTTTGAACTGAAGTATATTCAAATGCAAACATTTTTGCTAAATGTTCTGCTGTTAATTGATGAGACGTTTCAAAAAAAGTATTGAACGTTTCCGTTTCTTGATGTCCAGGTAAAATTCTAAAAATCCCTCCTCCACTATTATTAATTAAAATAATTTTGAAATTCTTCGGAATATAATTGTTCCATAGCGCATTGCTGTCGTATAGAAAACTTATATCGCCAGTAATTAAGATTGTAGGCTTTTTATTTGCTACTGCCGCACCAATTGCCGTTGATGTACTACCATCAATTCCACTTGTACCACGATTACAAAATACCTCAATTGTTTTATTAAAAGGTACCAATTGCAGATATCGAATTGGCGAACTATTACTAACTTGTAACTGAATATTTTTAGGTAAATTTCGACTTAAGAAATCGAAAACTTTAAAATCTGAAAATGGAATTTCAGACATATACGTTTCGTGTTTTATTAATCTATCTTGCCATATGGATTGAAAATCGTCTTGGTACTTTGATTCTACCAAAATATTTTCAGCCAATAATTGACTTAAAAAACTTGTACTATTTGTTTTAAAATGTTGCGACAAACAACCAAATGTATCATAAGCCCTAATTTCATCAATATGCCAATGTTGGGTTGGTTGATAATTTCGTAACAACGATTTTATTCGTTTAGAAACTACCATACCACCAAAAGTAAGCAAAATATCGGGTTGAAAATTAAGCTTTTCTTCTTCAGTAAACGTGGAAACTAAAGTATCAATTCTATCAATAAAAGTAACGTGATGTAAATTAGATGTTTTTTCCAAAAGCACTAACACACTTTTGTCTTTCGCTAAGGAATCAATATATTTTTGTTCGATAGCATTTGGTAACAACTCGCCTACTAAAATTAATTTCTTTTTAGCTAACTGCCATTCTGAAATGAATTTCGCATCTAAAATAAACTCAGCATCTTCATTGGTTGAAAAAGTAGTTTTCGGAACATAAGTTGGTTCTAAAAGTGTTTCATATAAAGGTTCTTCAAATGGAACATTTATGTGAACAGGACCTTTCTGTAAAATAGCTGTTTCTATTGCAGAAACAATAAGATTATCGTTCTGCACTGAAGCATTTTCAGTTAAATTCGCAGAAAAAACGATATGATTGGCAAACACATTTTCTTGACGAATGGTTTGACCGTCACCAATATCAATTTTACTTTTTGGCCTGTCAGCCGAAACGATAAGCAAAGGAATTTGACTATAATATGCTTCCGCAACTGCAGGATAATAATTTAAAACTGCCGAACCCGATGTACAAACCACCGCAACAGGTTTTTGTAATTGTTGTGCCAAACCTAAGGCAAAAAAAGCCGCACAACGTTCATCAGCAATGCTATAACATGTAAAACCTTTCTGATTGGTAAATCCCATAGTTAAAGGGGCGTTTCTCGAACCAGGAGAAATTACAATATGCTGAATTTCTTTTTGACGAAAAATCTCAATTACCGCTTGCGCTAATGGTATTTTTGGATATAAGTTGACTTTCAATTTAGTTTATTATTGAAACACTTAAAAACTTAGAATACTTTTAAAGTAAAAACTAGGTTTTAAGGTGTTTAAAAATGATAGTACAAATTTACTAATAAATACACATTTTTTTATATTTTTATATCATAAATAAATACTAAAATGAACCCATCAATTCAAACGTATCAATCGGAAGATTGTCTAGCTATACTTGAAATTATTAACGACCAAATTTTAACTGGTACCGCATTATACGATTATAAACCGAGAACATTAGAACAACAACTGTCTATTTTTGACGATAAATTAAAAAAAGGGTTCCCAATTATTGTTGCAAAAGTTGCTGATGAAATTGTTGGATTTGGCTATTACAGCGAATTTCGATTTAGAGATGCTTATAAATTTACAGTAGAACATTCGGTATATGTCAAGAAAAACTATATCGGAAAAGGAATTGGTAATTTATTACTAACTGAGTTAATCGAATTGGCAAAAAAGCAAGATCTACATACGATGATAGGCGTGATTGATTCCGAAAATGAAAGTAGTATAGCTTTTCACGAAAAATTTGGATTTGAAAAAGCAGGCTTTATCAAAGAATCTGGTTTTAAATTTGACCGCTGGTTGCATTCTGTTTTTATGCAGAAGATACTTTAGTAAAATTCCAATAAAAAAATTCCAAACTCCAATAAAGTTATAAATTGGAGTTTGGAATTTAAAAATTGAAAGTTATTTATTTATTTCCCTTCAATCCAATTAATAATTGAACTATCATTTGGTAAAACTCTTGGTGACATAACCGCTGCCAAATGCCCGTTTTCATCAATTAAATATTTTTGAAAGTTCCATTCCACTTCGCTGTCTTTTAAACCGTTTTTACTTTTTTGAGTTAAAAACTGATATAAAATATGCATATCGCTACCTTTTACAGATATTTTTTCCATCATAGGAAAAGTCACGCCGTAATTCTTTTTACAAAAGGCACCAATTTCGGCATTTGTACCTGGTTCTTGTGCGCCAAAATTATTTGCAGGAAAACCTATAATTACAAAATTACTGTTTTTATACTTTTCGTAAACGGCTTGCAATTGCTCATATTGTGGTGTTAATCCACATTCTGAAGCGGTGTTTACAATTAAGATTTTCTTGCCTTTTAGAGAAGCAAAATCAAATTCATTTCCTGATAAATCTTTTACTTTAAAAGTATAAATTGAACCTTGTTCCATAGCATTGGTTTTTGGAGTTTCTACAGAAACATTTTCGTTAGTATTTTCTACAAAATGTTCCCAGTTTTCTGATTTTTTTTCTTCCGATTTTGTATTACAAGCCAATAAAATCAATACTGCGCCAGTAAACGTGTGAAATAGTTTCATAACAATTTATTAAAAATCAAATATATGAAATGTTACAGAAAACAAAAGTTAATGTTGGGTTAAATAAAAAAACCTAACAGGCAAAAAAGCTGTTAGGTCTTGTAAAATATGTAAATTCTTTATTTTATTTTTTCTTATACAATTTCTTATATTGAATAAACGCTATAACAGAAATTACCAAAACAATTGCTAAGGCATATAAATAATACACCACACTTTGAGATTCTCCAGAAGCATACGAATGCTTGCCGCTTAAGTGAAAATTAACTCCAAAATACGTCATTAAAATACTCGCAAAAGCTAAAACCGACATAAAGTTATAAGCAAATAAACCTCGTAAAGCAGGAACAAAACGGGCGTGAATTACAAATGCATACACCATAATACTAATTAAAGCCCACGTTTCTTTTGGATCCCAACCCCAATAACGTCCCCAACTTTCGTTTGCCCATTGTCCGCCCAAAAAGTTTCCAATGGTTAACATCACTAAACCAACCGTTAAAGCCAATTCATTTATATAGGTGATTTCTTTTATGCTAAGTTCCATTTTGGCTTTGTTGTTTTTGTTGGTAAAAATCATTAAAAACAAGGCAACCAATCCCAAAATCATTCCTAAAGTAAAGGGTCCGTAACTCGCTACAATAACCGCAACGTGAATCATTAACCAATATGAGTTTAAAACTGGTTGTAAATTGGCAATTGCTGGATCCATATAATTTAAATGTGCTACCCATAAGATAATTGCAGCAACAAATGTTGTAGCCGCAAGAGTTAACTCCGATTTCCTACCGAATGCTACACCAAAAAACATAGTAGCCCAACCTACATAAATCATACTTTCATAGGCGTCAGACCAAGGGGCGTGTCCTGAAATATACCAACGTAAAATTAATCCTCCAAGATGGATAAGAAATAGTAATATAATGGTTCCGTGGAAAAACTTCACCACATAATTTACCCACTTTTTTTTGTTGAAAATTTGAACAATTACAAAAATGAACATTACTATTCCTGCTAAAGCATAATAAGTATATAATTTCTTAAAAATATCGTATTTGTTATATTGAATTTCCGCTTCTAATTTATCTTCAGAAAGCATTACTTTTCCACCAAATTTCTTTTGATAATCGGATAAGCCCTTTAATAAACTTTCTGCATTTTTATAGTCTTTAGATTGTGAGGCTTTTGCCGCTTCACTAAAGTAAAAAGGAATGATGTTTTTTACAACATCTAAATTGGTTTTCGTTGGATGTTGCAATTCTAAATACGAAGCCCATTTATTATTGGCATCTTTAGGAAGCGGAAAAAATCGTAAAATTTGTCCACTAATTGCCGAATACAATAAATTTACTTTTTTATCGGCATCTAAAAAGTCTTTTTGAAATTGGTTTGGAACTGCTTCTTTATACGCTTCATCCGTTTGTTTTTGCAGTTTATAATTTCCAAAATCATCGAAAAAACTAATTAATGGCGCATATTTTGCTTTCTCATCTACACCAATAATTTTACGAATACTATCGTTTCCTCTCGTTAAATGCACAATCGGGATTTGATACCAAAACTCAGGAAATTGATTCATTGAAATTAAAACCTGATCTGAAGTAAATCCTTCAAACATATCATTTTTAGAAACTTTTCTTAATAATTCAGACGAAAATGTGTTTACTGGTTTCATTCGACCGTTTGCATCTTGAATAACAAGTCGCCCAAATTTTTCTGCATGTTCGGCAGAAACCATGTACTTTTTTATCTCATTTAAAGATTCTGCTGCCGTTGGCATTTTTGGCTTTTCTAGGGAAGTTTCATGTTGATGGGGTTCAGTAGCATGATTATGACCGTCATGATTGGTATGCTTTTCTTGAGCAAATCCAAACATTCCAAAAAAGAAGAAAATAGCTACTAAAGTGGCTTTTTTAGCACGAATTTTATCCAACTTCAGTTTCAAATCATTAAATCGTGTGTTTTTATCAAACAAAATCGCCATCATAGCAAAGTATAATAAAAAATATCCAATGTAAGTAATCCAAGTTCCCCAAAAATCGTGGTTTACAGAAAGTACCGTTCCTTTTTCGTCTTCGTCAAAGCTAGCCTGAAAAAAGCGAAATTCTCTGTAATCTAAAATATGATTCATAAAGACACTATCCGTAAATATTTTTGATTTTTCTTTGTCTTGAATTTCGATTTTACTTTTAAATGCCGAATAACTTTTTTCGGTTCCAGGATATTTTTCGGCTACGAAATCATTTAATTTAATTGAAAAAGGAAGCGTATGCACTTTACTTCCATACATTAATGTGAAATCTAATTTTCCGATTTTAAAACTTTTAGGTTCGCCTTGTTTTCCTTTTGAACCCATTAGTGTAACAACTTCTTCTTTATTTTGAGACGTGACTTTAACCACTATGGCATCGTCCGTTTTTTTGTCTTTATAATCGTTATTTGATGCTAAAACAACTTCTCCTTTTTGAGCCAATTCAGGAAAAACAAACTGACTTCCACCAGCATTATATAGTGAACGGAACATCAACTCGCTTGTCTTATCTTTTGTAATTGTACCTTGCATTTTATCTGCCATTCGCATAAAGTTTCCGTCAAAAGGCGTTTGAATGGTATAATTTTCAGCAGCTTTTGTAATATTAATGGCACCCTGCGTAAACTTATTGAAAGCAAAAAGCACATTACTAATATTTTTTACTTCGCGTTCTTTAAGAAAATGCTCTTTTCTACTTCCGCCAATAGCTTCAACCAATTTTATATATAACTCACCTTTTGCATTTGGCTTAAATGTTTCAGAAGCATTCATAATAAATTCTTGCAATTCAATTTTATAAGGAATATCTGAAAATTTATCAGAAAGTTGGAATGAATTATTTGTTGCTTGTGAAAGTAATAACTGGTTTTCCAATGTCTTACGTTTCATTTCACCTTTATAATCACCATCAACGAAAGTAGTTAAATATGGCATATCTGAATAAACCGTATTAGAAACAGCTCCTTCACGAATTGGCATTAATCCTTCATAACTAATATATCGGGTAACAAAAGCACCCACAATTATAAAAATCCAAGACAAGTGTAGCAATAAAGTGGCCCATTTTTCTTTTTTATACAATTGATATCGTTTTATATTTCCGAAAAAATTGATTACAAAAAACACCATAATGGCCTCAAACCACCACGCGTTATAAACCCAAATTCGTGCGGTTTCAGTATTATAGGCATCTTCAATAAACGTTCCTGCTGCCATTGCTGCTGCGAAACCAACAAATAAAAGTGCCATTAGGCGTGTAGAATATAGTGCGGAAAGCAATTTTTGTAACATAAAATATAGTCTTTTTATAAGTGGTGCAAATGTACAGAATAAGAAATAAAGTGGGGCTATTTTAACAAAATTTAATATATGTTATGAATAATCTAATACAACATTTTCAGTTCTTTTATATCAAATAATTGTAACGAGTCGGATTCCAATTCTAATTGCAACAAACCATTTGGCATAACTTGTTTAATAATTCCCATAAATTTAACTTTATCAGCATTTTCAAAAGCCATTGGAATATCTTTTTTAAATAATTTTTCGTGGTACAAATTCCAAAAAAAGGCAGCACCTTCCTTTTTATACAAATTTATATTGTTTTGAAATTGGTTTAAAAAAAGTAATAAAATCTCATCTTTATTAAATTCTTGGTTCGTACAATTTTTTAAAGACGTGGCTTGAGGTAAATTAATGAAATTTTCTTGATTTACATTTATGCCAATCCCAACAATAGAAAGTATTTCAGAAGTACTTTTAAATTGATTTTCAATTAAAATACCGCAAATTTTCTTTTTATCTGCCAAAATGTCGTTTGCCCATTTAATGGCTACATTTGGAATTTTTAGCTTAACAAACGTCTGAAAAAGACTAACTGCTACTATAACATTTAAATTAAATACTTCCTTTATATCTAACAACATATCTTTAACCAAAACACTGAATGTTAGATTCTTACCCTCTTCCACTTCCCAATTTGCACCACGTTGTCCTCGCCCATTTGTTTGGTTTTCAGCCACTACAACAGTGAAATTAGCAACCGTTTGTTTGGCTGACAATTCTTTTAAATAACTATTTGTAGAATCAATGGCATTGAGTTTGATGATATGCATAGAAGAAATTTTGTTATTACTTAATTTAAGTTACAAAAATAAAGACAAAAAATGATACCTTTGCATAAAACGAACAAATAATAGATGACGAAAAATATTAGCACAGATGATTTACTAGCAAGTATCATCAAAGGAATTGAAGATGTAAAAGGATTAGATATTGATATTCTTGATTTAAGAGGGATTGAAAATAGTGTTTGTGATTATTTTGTAATTTGCAATGGAAATTCAAATACGCAAGTAAATGCAATTGTAGGTTCTGTTCAAAAAGGCGTGTCAAAAGAACTAAAAGACAAACCTTGGCATATTGAAGGAACAGATGTTGGAGAATGGGTATTAATGGATTATGTAAGCATAGTTGTACACGTATTTCAAAAACACATTAGAGAATATTATAACATTGAGAGTCTTTGGGGTGATGCTAAAATTACTTCAATAGAAAATAAATTTTAAACCCATTATGTCAGAAAACGAAAATAAAAACAAACCTATTATTAAGGTAGTAAAGCTTGGCCCTTGGTTTTTTCCAATTTTAGCCATTTCTGTAATTTTATTAATTAACTTTTTTAATGGTGGTTTCGATATGAATTATCCGAAATCAACCTCTATTTCGTCTTTTTATGATTTGCTTAGTAAAAATCAAATTGAAAAAGTAGATATTTTAACAAGCACTTCAGGTAATACTGCTGAAGTGACATTAAAAAAAGCAGCATATGTTGCTTCTAAAGATGAAGAATTAAAAAAATTAACCAAAGAGAAAGGCCCGCATTATTTAGTAAAAGATGTGGGGAGTTTGGACCTTTTTCAAAATGAATTAAAAGAAGCTAAAAAGAACAAATTAATATCTGCTTACGACCTAAAACCAACAAGTAATTGGAGTGAGTGGATTGGATTGTTATTACCTACTTTAATTTTCATAGGATTTTTCTATTTCATTTCTAAAAGAATGGCTGGAGGCCCAGGTGGTGGTGGTCAAATTTTTAGCATTGGAAAATCTAAAGCTAAGTTATTTGATGAGAAAAATGATGTAAAAGTAACATTTGAAAATGTAGCAGGTTTAGAAGGCGCTAAAGAAGAAATTCAAGAAATTGTAGAATTCCTTAAAACTCCTGAAAAATTCACAAGTATTGGTGGAAAAATTCCAAAAGGTGCCTTATTAGTAGGGCCTCCAGGAACAGGAAAAACCTTATTAGCCAAAGCAGTTGCTGGAGAAGCTAACGTGCCTTTTTTCTCTTTATCAGGATCTGATTTTGTAGAAATGTTTGTAGGAGTTGGTGCGTCTCGAGTTAGAGATTTGTTTAAACAAGCTAAAGAAAAAGCGCCTGCTATTATTTTTATTGACGAAATTGATGCGGTAGGAAGAGCCCGAGGCAAAAACAATATGTCTGGTGGTAACGACGAAAGAGAAAATACATTAAATCAATTACTTACTGAAATGGACGGTTTTGGAACCAATTCAAATGTAATTGTATTAGCCGCAACAAATAGAGCAGACGTTTTAGACAAAGCATTAATGCGTGCAGGACGTTTTGACAGACAAATTTATGTGGACTTACCAGATATTAGAGAACGTAAGGAAATATTTGAAGTACATTTAAAACCAATTACAAAAGCAGAAACATTAGATACTGAATTTTTAGCCAAACAAACTCCCGGATTTTCTGGAGCTGATATTGCTAATGTATGTAATGAAGCCGCTTTGGTTGCAGCAAGAAAAAATAAAAAAGCAGTTGATAAACAAGACTTTTTAGATGCTGTTGACAGAATTGTTGGCGGTTTAGAAAAGAAAAATAAAATTATTACAAAAGAAGAAAAACACGCCATTGCCATTCATGAAGCAGGACATGCAACCGTAAGTTGGATGTTACAACACGCGGCGCCGTTAGTAAAAGTTACTATTGTTCCTCGAGGACAAAGTTTAGGTGCAGCATGGTACTTACCTGAAGAAAGACAAATCGTTAGAACCGAACAAATGTTAGACGAAATGTGTGCTACAATGGGTGGAAGAGCTGCTGAGAAAGTTGTTTTTGATAAAATTTCAACAGGCGCACTTTCAGATTTAGAAAAAGTGACCAAACAAGCTCGGGCTATGGTAACCGTTTATGGTCTTAATGATAAAATTGGAAATATTACGTATTACGATTCATCAGGACAATCGGATTATAATTTTTCGAAACCTTATTCAGATGATACTGCAAAAGTAATTGATGCTGAGATTTCAGGTTTAATTGAAGAACAATATCAAAGAGCCATTTCTATTTTAACAGAAAACAGGACTAAATTAGAGGAATTGGCAGCCGTTTTAATTGATAAAGAAGTTATTTTTAAAGACGATTTAGAAACTATTTTTGGAAAAAGACCATTCGATATTGAAGACGAAAAACCAGAAACAATGTCGGAAATTATTGCCGAAACCGATAAAGAAATTATATCTGAATAAGTTATTAACAATATTTTGTATAAAAAATCTTAACTTGAAAGTGATTTTAAGTTAAGATTTTTTTATATTTGATGTTTAAGAATTGTTACAGATACAAAATGAATATTTTCAAAAAGATATTTGGCAATCAAGACGCAACTGATAATCAGGAAAATAACGTCGAAAAAAGCCAATATGCACCAGATATAAATACACCTGTAGATGAATTATTTACCATTAATTTTAAAAATAATGGCGGAAAATTTATTTATTGTTCAAATATGGAAGAAGCTCATGAGAACTTTGAAAATATTTTAGAAGAAAACGATTGGTTTGAAAATGAAGTACAATGTTTTGATTCGAGACTTTTTAATTTTCTTGACGCAAACAGATTAGAATATAAAAACGCAACAAATCCAACTTTCTTTTTTACAGCGTGCGAAAATTTAATAGCTGATGAAGGATCTATTTTATTTTCATCAAAACAATTAAAACAATTCAAAATAGACGAATTACCTACAAATATTATTGTTTATGCTTCTACTAGCCAACTTTTAATGACAAAAGGTGATGGTTTAAGAAACATCAAAACAAAATACGACAAAGAATATCCTACAAATATTACTGCTATTAAGTATTTTGAAAAAACAAAAGAAGAAGATTTTCTTCATTATGGAAGTTGCCACAAAAACTTATACTTAATTCTACTAGAAGATTTATAAAATGACCGAAAATGTAACAAGAGCTATTAGTGGTGCTGTTTATATTGCATTACTTGTTTTCTGTACGTTATTTTCACCAATAACATTTCATATACTATTCACTGTTTTTATGTGTTTAAGTATTTATGAATTTTCTAAAATGACACACTACAAGTTATATTATTTATTTGCTATTGGTGGTATTTTAATTTCAATACTATTCTTTTTGAGTCAGTTGCCGCCAGTAAATTTAATTTATATGGCTTTAGGTTGTGTAGGATTTAATATTTTGCTTTTACTCAATTTATTTAAAAACATTTCGTTTCATAAATACCACAAAAAACACAGTCATTTTTTCCTTTATATTACATTACCTTTTATATTATTACTTTCCATACCCAACTTTATAAATCCAGCAAAATATGAAATTGTTTTAGCTATTTTTATCATGATATGGTGTAATGATACTTTTGCTTATTTAGTTGGAAAGTCAATTGGAAAACATAAATTACTTGAACGAGTTTCTCCTAAAAAAACAATTGAAGGGTTCATTGGCGGAATTGTTTTTACCATAATAGCATCTGTAATTATTAGTCAATTTTACACCTTTTTTAATGTAACTTTGTGGATTATTAGCGCATTGATTATTTCAATATTTGGTACACTTGGCGATTTAGTAGAATCTAAATTTAAAAGAGAAGCCGGCGTAAAAGATAGTGGTAATATTATGCCCGGACACGGAGGTATTTTAGACCGCTTGGATAGTGTTATTTTTGTTATTCCATTTTTATATATATTATATTTAATTTATTTCTATTATGCTTAAGTTTCATCCAGAAGGCGCTAAAATTATTTTAATTTCAACTTTAATTACCGTTTTAGGTATTTTTGGTGTAGACCATTTATTTCACGATAGTAACATTATAATTTGCAAAGTTTTACAAGTAGTCCTTTTAGGATTTTTAGTATTAATTCTTCAGTTTTTTAGAAACCCAACTCGAATTGCTGTAATTAGTGACAATCATGTATTGGCACCCGTTGATGGAAAAGTTGTTGTAATTGAAGAAGTATTCGAATCTGAATATTTCAAAGACAAAAGATTAATGGTTTCAATTTTTATGTCGCCAATTAATGTGCATGTAACTCGATATGCTTTAAATGGAATTGTAAAATACAGCAAATACCATCCTGGAAAATTTTTAGTAGCATGGCATCCAAAAGCCAGTGAAGAAAACGAACGAACCACAATTGTAATTGAAAATAATGTATACGGTGATGTTATGTACCGTCAAATTGCTGGTGCACTAGCAAAAAGAATTGTAAATTATGCCGAAGTAGGTATGACCGTAATTCAAGGAGAAGATGCCGGTTTTATTAAATTCGGATCTAGAGTAGATTTATATTTTCCGATTGGAACACCAATAAATGTAAAATTAGGCGACAAAGCTATTGGAAACAAAACAATAATTTCGAAAAAATAAATGAGTGATTTGTCTTTAGATGAAAGATTCAAGGAAGCGATTCAAAATGCCAATGAAAAAATTCCTAAAACTTCTGTACCGCAAGACGTGCAATTAGTGCTCTATGCCTATTACAAACAAGCGCTTTCAGAAAACATAAGCTATAGTCATCACGGTTATGAATCGGATGAAGTTATTACTGCTTTTAAGCAAAACGCTTGGATGCAGGTTAGACATTTAACTGCTAACGAAGCCAAGGAAAAATACATTGAAATAATAAATCAAATGCTAAAAGATAGACAGTAATGTGTATCTTTTTTTATTTTTGTAAAATATTAAAATTCTTAAAAATGAAAAATAAAATCGTCGTATTACTTCTAATTTCTATTTTAAGTACCAGTTGTAAAAAAGAAAAAGAACTTATAGAAGTTACTATTCCTGAACCAGAAAAAGTTGAAAAAACCACTTTAGGAAATCCGTCTGATGTGCAAGCTGAAGATGAAGAAGGAGCATTTCAAATGAATGGCCTACCTTATTCTTACAATAGTTTAGAACCCTTTATTGATGCTGCTACAATGGAATTACATTATTCTAAACATCATTTAGCATATTGCAATAAACTTAATGCTGCTGTAAAAGAAACTGATTTGTCATCAAAATCTATAGAAGAAATTCTAAAGAAATTAGATACAAGTAAATCAGAAATTAGAAACAATGCAGGTGGATATTACAATCACAATTTATTTTTTGAAATATTAAGCGTTAACAATAGCGATGCAACTGACGAAGTTTTAGAAGCCATAAACAAAGATTTTGGATCCTTTGAATCGTTTAAAAATGAATTTTCAGAAAGTGCTACAAAATTATTTGGCTCGGGTTGGGTTTGGCTTATAAAAGATAATTCAGGGAAATTAATCATCACAACAACAGCTAATCAAGACAATCCTTTAATGCCAAATGCAGAAAAAAAAGGCACACCTATTTTAGCACTTGATGTATGGGAACACGCCTATTATATTAAATATCAAAACAAAAGAAAAGACTATGTTAATGCGTTCTTTAATGTGATTAATTGGAAAAAAGTAAATGAAAAATTCAAAGATTCCTCAGTAGCTTCTGAATAAAAAAACGCTTCAAATATTTGAAGCGTTTTTTTTTATAAATTTGAGTTAATTTTAATAAAAACTAATTTCTATTATTTTAATTGAAAATTGCTTTTTGAAACTAATTCACCTTTTTTATCAAAAACATTAACAAAATAAGTACCTGATGAAATATTTTTTACTGATAAATCTTCTTGAACCTGAACTGTTTTGTTTTCGTATTTAATGGTTTTCTGAAAACTATAAGGCAAATAAGTTGTTCCAAATGTTTCTGTTTTCTTTTCACCTAATACATTGTTTTTGCTATCAATTACTTGAACATAATACGTTCTATCCCCCGTTTTTGCAACCTGATTTTCAGCAATCGTAAAACCGATTTTTAATACATCTGCTTTATTAGCTTTATCTGTATTAATTTGTTTTCCAGAACTTTTTTGTTTTACCGCTAAAGTGGTTAAATTTAAAACCGATAATCGTTGTGCTTTTTCAACTGTTTTAGACAAATTTTGATTTTTAGCCACTAACGTATCATTTGCCGTTTTTGCATTTGTTAATACTACATTTGTACTATCTAGATCTTTTGTCAATTTGCTGTTGTTCGCTTTCAATACATTGTTTTCGGCAATTAAATTATCCATTTCGCGTTTTAGTTTTACGTATTGCGTTTTATATTTAGACAATTCAGCTACACTTCCGTCAGATTTTTTTATTTTCTCTAACAATTCCATTATCTTAGCTTGTTCTTCTTCCAACTCTCCTTTTAAGGCAGTATTATCAGCTATTGCTATGTCATACTCCGCTATTTTTGATTCTAATTCTGCTTGAAATTTTTCTTTCTCCGTTAATGTTTTTGATAAACTTGAATCTACCGCATCTTTATCTTGTTGTAACTTATATACATAAGCCAAACTTCCCATTAACAATAAGACTAAGATTAATACAACAACTTTTAATCCTGAATTTCTAGAATTTGATTGATTTAACTCCATTTTTAATTTGATTTTATTTAAATTTCACACAAAAATAAAATTTTATTTATTTCTATTACTATATAACGTAATGTATCTTTAAAATATTATATTTGAAAACACTTTTAAAACACAAAATGGATAAATTAAACGTATTCAGTTCTAGAGATATAGCCAAAATTACGCAACATCGAAGTGGCGAAATAAAGTTTGGCGAAAAGATAATTACGGTTCCAAGTGAAGAAAATTGGATTTCATTTATCACCTATTCAGAAGCTAAATTTGTTTTAATTGGTTTACCCGAAGATATCGGAATAAAGGCCAATTTAGGCAGAACCGGTGCTGCTTCTGCTTTTGAAAGCACGTTAAAAAGTATAGTGAACTTTCAACATAATAAATTTTGCAAAGGCAACGAATTACTTGTTTTAGGTGAAATAAATTTTTCTAAAGAAATGGAAATTTCCAAAAATTTAGACACTCAAAACAAAGAAGATCGAAAAAAACTATTTCAAATAGTAGAAAATATAGATAAAGATGTTTCTTATGTAATTAGCACAATTATTAAAGCTAATAAAATTCCAATAATTATTGGTGGCGGACACAATAACGCATACGGAAACATAAAAGGATTAGCGTTAGCAAAAGGAATGCCAGTAAATGCTATTAATTTTGATGCGCATACCGATTTCAGAATAATGGAAGGTCGTCATAGCGGAAATGGATTTACCTATGCATTTGAAGAAGGCTTCTTAAAAAAATATTTTATATTCGGTTTACACGAAAATTTTGTATCAAAAAGTGTATTTGATACTTTAAAATCAATTGAAGATCGAGTAAAGTATGTAACCTATGAAGAAATAGCA
This sequence comes from Flavobacterium sp., assembly GCA_041303115.1. Classification (GTDB taxonomy): domain Bacteria; phylum Bacteroidota; class Bacteroidia; order Flavobacteriales; family Flavobacteriaceae; genus Flavobacterium. The sequence continues at coordinate 457 of JBFYPW010000036.1, read as the reverse complement.
GTTAGAAAAAACAAAAGTTTTACATCAGAACTTACCAATGCAATTAAATTTATTTCAAATACACCATTTGGTTTAGAACTCGATTTAGATGCCCTACCCAATATTCACAGTAGCGCCATGACATTAAGTGGTTTTAGTGTAGAAAAAGCTAGACATTTTATACATATGGCTGGAAAAGAGGAATTTGCGAGTTATTTACATATTTGTGAAGGAGCGCCTGACTTAGATTTATCGAGCAATAATCATTTAACAGGTAAATTAATTGCTACCCTAATTTTAGACTTCATAAAGAGTAAGAAAACAGAAGAAAACTAAAAACTAATTACAGATTAAAAAAACTTTATTTTTTTTTGAAAAAAAGTATTGAATTTCGAGTTTGAAGTTTTAAATTTGTAAAATCAAGAAAAGAATTGTGTCATAATGAGTGAATTGTCGAAAATTATTGATTCCTTAGAAG
>JBFYPW010000035.1:0-18840 GCA_041303115.1 Flavobacterium sp. | reverse complement strand
AAAAACTTAGCGAAGTACAAAAATATCTTAATTAAATAAGCACGTAATACATGCAGCAAATTATAATTTTTCTTATAAAAAACAGCTATAAATTGCTGTTTTTGCTGCTTTTGGGTATTTCATTAACACTTACAATTAAATCACATTCTTATCATAGAAGTCAGTATATTAATTCCTCAAATGCATTTTCAGGTTACACGTATAGCCAAATAAATAGCGTTAAAGAATATTTTGGACTGCAACAAAAAAATGAAGATTTAGCGAGAGAAAACGCCCGTTTAAAAGAAATTTTATTCAATAAAAAAGACACCGTTTTAGAAAGTAAAATTGTAGTGCCAAATATTTTATCGGATTTTGTTGTGAGACAAGCAAAAGTGATAAAAAATTCTTACACCAAACAAGAAAACTTTTTAACGTTAAGTAAAGGTTCGTTTGAAGGCCTTAAAACCGATATGGCTGTAATTAGCGATAAAGGTGTGGTTGGAATTATTGAAAAGACATCTAAAAATTTCGCAACAGTTATAAGTATACTTCATACTAAAAACCCATTAAACGGAAAGATAAAAAATTCTGATCATTTTGGTTCTATAACCTGGGATGGAAAAAATGCTGGATATGTACAACTTATTGATGTGCCAAAGTTAGCAACTTTGAAAAAAGGCGATACCATTGTAACTGGAGCGCAATCTGCAATATTTCCTGAAAACATTCCAATTGGAAAAATCGAACAAATTTTTGCAGAAAAAACCAGTAACAAATTTGTTATCAATGTAAGACTTTTCAACGATATGACGTCACTTGGTTATGTGTACGTTATTGAAAATAAAAAGAAAAAAGAAAAAGAAGCGCTGGAAGAAGCAACAGAAAAAGATCCAACTAAGTAATAATGAACAGTAACTTCATTTTAAATTTAATCCGTTTTATTGTTTTGCTAACAATACAAATTGTTGTGCTTGAACAAGTAAGATTTGGAGGATGGATAAATCCTTATTTGTATGTGCTTTTTATTATTTTATACCCAATAAACTCTAATAAATCTGGTTTTATTGCTGCAAGTTTTTGTTTGGGATTAATTATGGATTTATTTTGTGATAGTGGCGGAGTTCACGCAACTGCCTCTTTACTTTTAGCCTATTTTAGACCGTTTTTCTTGAAATTTGCATTCGGGTTAAGTTACGAATACCAAACCATCAGAATAGCTGATAAATTATCCGTAGACCGATTTACGTTTATCATGTCTGCAATTGTTTTTCATCATTTAATACTTTTTTGTTTAGAATTATATCGAATCGATTTGTTTTTTGAAATCATCACACGGACTATTCTGAGTACTATTTTCACATTTGCAATTTGTATCATTAGCATTTATTTAATTAAACCTAATAAACGATGAGAAAGACTTTATTACCAACCCTTATCATTATATCATCTATCCTGTTATTGGTTCGTCTTTTTTATTTACAAATTATTGATGATACTTTAAAAATAAAATCGGAAAACAATGCTATTAAAATAAAATTCGATTTTCCGGAACGTGGTTATATTTACGATAGGAACGGTAAACTTTTAGTTGCCAATCAGCCATCATATGACATTATGGTTGTTCCAAAAGAAGTGAAAGAAATTGACACTCTTGAATTTTGTACTATTCTTCAAATCACAAAACAAGAATTTATAGAAAAAATAGAGAAAGCAAAAATTTATAGTCCAAGATTACCTTCTCTTTTTCTTTCCCAATTAAATAAAACGGAATTTGCTGGATTTCAAGAAAAAATAAGAAAATACAATGGTTTTTATATACAAAAACGTTCTTTAAGAGAATATCAAACCATTCATGGTGCCAATATTTTTGGATTTATTACACAAGTAAACGATGCTATAATTAAAGATAATCCTTATTATAAAAGTGGTGATTTAATTGGCCGTCAAGGAGTTGAAGAAGCTTATGAAGAAATTTTACGGGGTGTAAAAGGTGTAAAATATATTCTAAAAGACAAACACAATAGAGAAATTGGTTCATACAAAGAAGGAAAATTTGATACCATTGCCAAACAAGGTAGCGATGTAACTCTATCTATAGATGGAGAATTGCAAAAATATGGGGAAGAATTAATGGTTAATAAGCGCGGTGGAATTGTAGCAATTGAACCCAGTACAGGTGAAATTTTAGCTTTAGTTACTGCGCCCTCATACGATCCTGCTTTATTAGTTGGTAGACAACGTTCAAAAAATTATACAAAATTATATAACGATTCAATTGCAAAACCTTTATTTGATAGGGGTTTATTAGGTGAATTTCCTCCAGGATCTCCTTTTAAAATTCTTACTGGTTTAGTTGGTTTACAAGAAGGCGTTATTGATACCCAAACATCATTTACGTGTAATCATGGCTTTTCATATGGACGTGGCGCGTTTATGCGATGCCACTGCCCAGGTGGTGTGGTACAGTTAAATTTTGGAATTTATAAATCTTGTAACACCTATTTTGCAAATGTTTACAAGCGCACAATTGATAAATACAAAAGACCAAAAGATGGTGTTGATGCCTGGTCTAATCACTTAAAAAGTTTTGGATTAGGAAAATTTATGGGATACGATTTGCCTCCAGGGAGAAAAGGACACATACCAACTTCAAAATTCTATGAGCATTTTTATCCAAATGGTGGTTGGCGTTCTACAACTATTATTTCAAATTCAATTGGTCAAGGGGAAGTTTCTATGACACCTATACAATTGGCAAATATGATGGCAACTATTGCAAATAGAGGTTATTATTACACACCTCATATTATAAAAAACATCAAAGGAAAAAAAATTGATTCAAAATACACCACCAAACATGTCACAACAATTAACAAGAAATACTTTGATCCTGTAGTGAATGGTTTATTTGATGTATACAATAAAGGAACTGCTTTTGGATTAGGAGTTGATGGATTAGAAATTTGTGGGAAAACGGGTACTGCTGAAAATTTTGCAAAAATAAATGGAAAACGCGTTCAGCTTGAAGACCACTCTGAATTTGTCGCTTTTGCACCAAGAATTCGTCCGAAAATTGCCATTGCAGTGATTGTAGAAAATGGGCATTTTGGAAACACATGGGCTGGACCTATAGCCACCTTGATGATTGAAAAGTATTTAAATAAGAAAATTACCCGAAAAGATTTAGAAAAACGAATGTTAGAAGGGAATTTAAATTATCAATATCGAAAATTATATCCGAGTAAAGATTCTGAATATAAACCAAAATTAACTAATGCAGATTCGCTTCGAATGAAATTAAAATCGAAAAAAGAAACGGACACAGAAAAGAATAAAAAAGAAGCAGAAAAGAAAAAATAATTTTTTATTTTTAACCTTCTCCGCTACTAGAAGTCTCTCCTTACTTCAAGTAATTATTTTCGGTCTCGAACCGAATACTAAAGTTCGGAAAACTTTCACAACCACCATGAAGTTAGAAACTTCGTAGAGCAGAAAGTAATCATTAAAATATTATATCTAAAATTCAAAAAATAAAAAGGAAAATTAAGTCAAATGAAAAACCAAGACATAAGTAATTCCATCGATTGGATAAGCATTTTGTTGTACTTCATACTCGTTGTTTTTGGATGGATGACTATTTATTCCGTAACGGTCCCTGCAAATCAAGAATATACATTTGATTTTAGTCTGAATTATGGCAGACAAATGATATTCATGATGATTACAATTCCAATAATATTTTCGATTTTATTTATAGATTCTAAAGTATTTGAACGATTTTCTCCTGTGTTTTATGGAATTGGAATTGCGCTACTTTTAGGTTTATTTGTTTTTGGAGTAAGCAAAAAAGGACAAACCAACTGGTACCAATTTGGAGGGTTTGGTTTTCAGCCTTCCGAGTTTGTAAAAACCGCTGTAGCCTTACTTTTATCTAAATATTTAAGTGATGCGCAAGTAAACTTAGCCAAAAAGAACTTTCAATATATTGCCTTTGCTATTATTGGGCTTCCTGTAATACTAATCTTATTACAACCAGATACAGGAAGTGCAATGATTTTTTTATCCTTAATTTTTGTATTATTTAGAGAAGGATTACCAGGTTGGTATTTATGGACTGGAGCCATTTCTATCGCTACTTTCCTTTTAGCACTTATTATAAAACCCATATATTTAATTTCATTTATTGGAATATTTATGGTAATTCATTTTATATTTAATCGACTAATTACACGGAATCCAATTGTTTATGGCTTAATTTTTATTGCAATTTCACTTTTTTCCTTTTCGGTAAGTTATGTATATGATAAGGTTTTAGAACCCCATCAAAAAGATCGTATTAATGTGCTTTTGGGAAAAGATGTAAATATGAAAGCGGAAGGATATAATTTAAATCAATCCATGATAGCCATTGGTTCAGGTGGGTTTTTTGGTAAAGGATATTTAGAAGGCACACAGACCAAAGGTGGTTTCGTACCAGAGCAACACACTGATTATATTTTTACTACAGTAGGAGAAGAATGGGGTTTTGTTGGTAATGTATTAGTAATTGGTTTATTTGTGAGTTTATTTTTACGAATATTATTTCTAGCAGAACGACAAAAAACAAGATTTAGTAGAGTGTATGGCTATTGTGTAGCCACGTATTTATTTACTCACTTTTTTGTAAATATTGCTATGCTTATACGATTGTTTCCAACCATAGGAGTACCACTACCCTTTTTCTCTTATGGTGGTTCCAGTTTGTGGGCATTTACTATTATGCTTTTTATTTTTATTAAGTTAGATGCGAATAAAGTTAATGAGTGGTAAACATGTTAGTCATATTGAAAACTAAAAATATACTTCATAAAAGAGAAACGATTTTAAGCATATTATTGTTATTACTTTTTGCAAACAGTAGATTATATTCTCAAATTATTTATACCGATATTCCTGACGCCACACCTAATGCAACTTATTCTTTGGATTTAAATAATGATTCAGTTGTTGATTTTATAATATATTTTGGCGGAAGTGGAAGTACAATTGGAGTTATGTGTAATCCGCAAAACAACAATGCCTATTCTGGGAATTTTATTAATGGAACTTATTTACCTTGGGCATTATCAACATCTAATACAATTTGTGCATCTCTTGCAACTTGGTATGATTTTAATAATCCTGGTACTTTGGCATTGGGAACAAACATAGGGCATTGGGTAGGTGCTTCAGATAAATATTTAGCACTAAAACTAATTGTAGGTACAAATACATACTATGGTTGGGCACGAATAGATATTTTATCAAATTCCGCATCTTTTACTATAAAAGATTATGCTTATGAGAGCACACCAAATGCTTGTATTCAGTCAGGGCAAAACAACTTAGAAATTAGTGAATATTCTAAAAATAAACTTTATTCAATCTTTCCTAATCCATTTAAATTTTCTACTACTATTCAAACAAAAAGTAATTTAAAAAATGCCAGCTTAAACATTTATAATTCAAACGGACAAATAGTTAGACAAGAAAATAATCTTTCAGGGCATACAATTTTTTTATCACGTGATGCGCTTTCAATCGGACTGTATTTTATTAAGCTAACAGAAGAAAATACAGTAATTGCAATAGAAAAAATACTAATTACAGATTAATTTTTAGTATTCTACTCCTAGAACAATAATAAACTAAAAAGCCATTCGAAAAAATGAATGGCTTTTTATATTTGTACTAATTCGCTATTTTGATGCTAATTTTTCTTTTACCTTCTTAGTCTTTTTTGTTTTAACTAAAGTTGCTTTTACGTCATCAGAAGTCAAATCAGTTAAAACATTTAATGTTTCTGTCATATAAACATCTTTCATTAGTTCCGCATGCCATCTTTCACGTTTTTCTTTTAATAATTCATCTTTAGCCATTAAATCTAATTCGTAAGGTAAAGAAGTAAAATTAAGGTTGTTTTTAAATTTGTCAAGACTCTTAAATTTTTTAGTTTGCGATTCAATATCGGCAATTTCTTTTTTATAAGCAGCATAATTTAAACTTATAGAATTGTCTTCTTTTCTATCGTTAATCCACTTAGCGTTTTCAGAAATCAAATTAAAATTTTCATTTGTAGCAATTCTTTTCTTACTATTTGCAATTACTTTTTCAAAGTTTAAATCTAATGGCGTATAAATTGCTGGCTCAATTTTATCCCATGGTAAGGCACTTTTTTCATCTTTTTCCCCTGTTTGCATAAAACTAAAGCGATCTGGCATTACAATATCACTTTTTACACCTTCTAATTGCGTAGAACCACCACTAACTCTATAAAATTTTTGAGTAGTAGTTTTTAAAGCTCCTAAATCTCCATATTGATTACCACGAACAAATTCGTTTAATTCAAAAACATTTTGAACTGTACCTTTTCCGTAAGATTGCTTACTTCCAATAATAATTCCTCTATTATAATCCTGAATTGCAGCTGCAAATATTTCTGAAGCTGAAGCCGAATAATTATTAATCATTACTACTAAAGGTCCATCCCATTGAACTTTAGGATCAGAATCTGGTAAAACTTGTGCTTTACCACCGGCTGGTTTTACTTGAACCACAGGACCTTTATCAATAAATAAACCTGTCATTTTCACCACCGTTTCTAATGAACCTCCTCCATTGTCACGTAAATCCATCACTATTCCTTCCACATTCATAGCTTTTAATCTTTCCACTTCAATAGCTACATCTTTAAAAGCATCTCGGTTTAATTTGTTTTCAAAAGACTGATAAAATTTTGGTAAATAAATCACACCAAATAACTTACCATCTTTATTCACTAAGGTAGATTTGGCGAAAGTTTCTTCTGTTTCTACTTCATCTCTCACAATTGGAACTACTTTTACAGAACCGTCTACTTTTTTTACAGTGAGTTTCACCAAAGTTCCTTTTGGACCTTTAATTTTTTTAATCACATCATCTAATCGCATACCTGCAATATCAATTGGTTCTTCATTAGCTTGAGCTACTTTAATAATAACATCACCTTGTTCTAATAACTTACCACGCCATGCTGGGCCTCCACTAATTAATTCTGATACTTCAATACCTTCATTTTTCTTTTGTAAACGGGCACCAATTCCTTCAAATTTTCCACTCATGCTTACATCAAATTTTTCTTTATCTTCTGGAGAAAAATAATAAGTGTGTGGATCGTATTGCGTTACAATGGCATTGATATAAACCGTAAACCAATCTTCACGAGTTAACTCGGCAATAAAACTAAAGTTATTATTTAAATTACTTTCTGTAGTTTTTCTAGCCGTTTTTTCTAATTCTTCAAAAGATTTTGGTTCGGTTTTTTCTGCTGGTTTTTCCTCTTTAGCCTCATTCGTTTCATCTATAATTCCAGAATTTAAAGCGTTTTGAATGTCTTCTTTATCTGTAATATCACTTAAAACAGCAAGTTCTAATTGCTTTCTCCAACGCTGATCTAAATCTTTCATAGTAGCAGCGTATGGCAGTTTTTCATAATCCACATTAATGGTTTCATTGTCGTTCAAATCCAAAGGCTTAGAAAGAATACTTGTATAGATTACTTTCGATTCTTTCATTCTTTGCATTAATCGTTTATATGTTAAATCAAAAAATGACAAATCTTTGCTACGAATCATATCATCAATAGCCAATTCATATTTTTGAAATTCAGTAATATCTGATTGAATAAAATAACGTTTAGTAGGATCTAAAGATTCAATATAAGATGCATATGCCTTTTTTGAAAATTCATCATTTAATTCAATAGGTGAAAAATGTCCTTTTTCTAATACAAAAGACAACAGTTCAATTAACATTTTATCTTTATCGTCGCCAGTTAGTTTTTTTGAAGGAATAAAGCTCCATAGTCCCGCAACTACTATCCCAACAACCAATAAAACTTTATAATTTCTTTTCATAAATTCTATACTTTTTTTCATTTTTAACTTCTAAAATCGTGCCAAATAATTACTGTATTACTCGTTACAAAAACAAGATAACAAATTTAATATTTTAATCTGCAAATAAATCATAATTTATAATAAATTAGCAAATAATTTAACACATTTTTATAATGAAAAAAATTCTAGTCACAAATGATGACGGTATTGCTGCTCCAGGTATAAAAGCTTTAACGGAAGTCATGCATGAATTAGGTGAAATTTATATTATTGCTCCAGACAGTGCACAAAGTGGAATGGGACATGCCATAACCATAAATAACACATTAGAATTAAAACATATTCCTAATTTTTTAGGCACAAATAATGCCTACAGTTGTTCTGGAACACCAGTAGATTGTGTGAAAATGGGCGTACATGAAGTTATGAAAAGCAATCCTGATTTATGTGTTTCAGGTATCAATCACGGATCCAATTCTTCTATAAATGTAATTTATTCTGGTACGATGAGTGCAGCAGTTGAAGGTGGTATTGAAGGGATTCCTTCTATCGGATTTTCTTTATGCGATTATAGTTGGGATGCAAATTTTGAATACATCAAACCTTTCATAAAAAAAATAGTTTTAGAAGTTTTAGAAAACGGTTTGCCGGAAGGTGTTGTCTTAAATGTAAATTTTCCAAAAACAGACCAAATTAAAGGAATTAAAATTTGTCGTCAAGCAAAAGCTACCTGGGAGGAAGAATTTGACAAGCGCACCAACCCAATGGGCAAAGAATATTATTGGTTAACTGGAAAATTTGTAAACCACGACAATGGCGAAGATACCGACGAATGGGCGTTAGCTAATGATTACATTTCTATAGTACCCGTTCATTTTGATTTGACGGCATATCATGCAATCCAGCAATTAAATAGTTGGAATTTATAGTCTCTAAACCAGTTTTCTTAAAAAATTCTAAAGGATTAAGAAAGTTTTCTAACCGAATCTCTTTTTCTTAATTCTGTTTTAATAATAACTGTTTCGAATATTCTTTCAGATTCAGAATCTGGAATTTCTTCAATTCGTTTGATGATTAATTCGGCTGTTTTTTGACCAATTTCTGGAGCGTGTTGACTAACTGTAGATAAGCTTGGCGTCATTCTTCTTGACCATAAGCCATCTGCAAAACCAATAATTGAAATATCATTTGGAACATGAAATCCGTTTTTTAAGCAAAATTTCATTGCAGCAACGGCAGCATATTCATCAACTGCGAAGATTGCATCTGGTTTTTTATCTAAAATAAGTTTTCCCATTTTTTCATCAAAACCTTCATCTGAATCGGTCAATAAAGCTAAAGTTGCATCAAATTTCTTATTATTTTTTTGCAACGCTTCTTTATATCCGTTTTTTCTTAATTTTCCTACACTCAAATTATTAATTGAAGAAAATAGAGCAATTTTTTTACAATTGGTATCAATTAAATATTGCGTCGCATCTACTGCAGAGTCAAAATCATCAACAATAACTTTATCGCATTTTAATTCAGGTGCAATTCTATCAAAAAGAACAATTGGCGTTCCATCACGCAATACATTATATATATGTGTAAAATTATTTTCTTTTTGCGTTTCTTCAGCCAAAGCTAAAATAAAACCATCAATGGCTCCGCTGTCTAGCATTTCAAGCATCTGTTTCTCTTTTTCAAGAGATTCATTAGAAGTACAAGTAATTAAATTATATCCTTTCTCGTTAGCATATAATTCAATTCCAGAAAATACTTTTGCAAAAAAAGGATTTAAAATATTTGGTAGAATCACACCTATAGTATAAGAGCGCTGATTTTTAAGATTTTTAGCAATACTATTTGGCTTATAATTTTTCAGCAGTGCAAATTCTTTAATTTTTATTTTAGTTAGCTCGCTAATTTCTGGGCTGTTACTTAATGCCTTTGATACGGTAGAGGTAGAAACTCCTAATTCTCTGGCTAACTCTTTTAATGTGGCTTTAGATTTCATTTTATATCCTATTTCAAAATCAAAAATATAAAAAATAGCGGAAAATAGCCCTATAAAAAAAATAAAATTTAGCAATAAGAGTAATGAGTTCAAAATCAATAGAAAAGAATTTTGATTTAGAGTTTGTAATTTTAATAAATAATTGTACTTTTGCACCCCTAATCCCTAAGTTTGGGAATAGGAATGGAATGTTTAATTAAAAATTAGTATTGTGAACACATTAAGCTACAAGACAATTTCAGCAAACAAAGCTACTGCAGACAAGCAGTGGATTGTTGTAGATGCTGAAGGTCATAACTTAGGTCGTTTTGCTTCTAAAGTAGCTATGCTATTAAGAGGTAAGTACAAGCCAAGTTATACGCCGCATGTTGACTGTGGAGATAACGTGATTGTTATTAACGCAGAAAAAATCAATCTTACTGGAAACAAATTGGATGAAAAAACGTACATCCGTCACACAGGTTATCCAGGAGGACAAAGAAGTCTAACTGCAAAAGTAATGCAACAAAAAAATCCTGCATTATTAGTAGAAAAAGCAGTTAAAGGAATGTTGCCTAAAAATAAATTAGGAGCACAATTATTCCGTAATTTAAATGTTAACGTAGGAGATGCGCATAAACATGCTGCACAAACTCCTAAAGCTGTTAACCTAAACGATCTTAAGTAATGGGAGTAATTCACAAAATCGGAAGAAGAAAATGTGCAGTAGCACGTGTTTATGTTTCAGAAGGAACAGGTAACATTACAGTTAACAAAAGAGAATTTGCTGTATACTTTCCAACTGCAACATTGCAGTACAAAGTAAAACAAGCCTTAACATTAACTAACAACGAAAATAATTTTGATGTTAAAATTAATGTATATGGTGGTGGAGCAACTGGTCAAGCTGAAGCTGTAAGAATGGCAATTGCAAGAGCAATGTGCGAAGTAGAAGCTGAAAACAGATTGGTATTAAAACCAGAAGGATTACTAACAAGAGATCCAAGAATGGTAGAACGTAAAAAATTCGGTCAGAAGAAAGCACGTAAGAGATTCCAATTCTCAAAACGTTAATATTCGATATTTTTCAGAATATATTTTTCAGATACATTTTTACAATTAAATTAGAAATTAAAAACAAGTTGTCGATATTTCTTTTTACTGAAAAAGAAATTAGTTTAGCATCTAAATGAAGCCTTAAGCGAAAGCCAAAAGGAACATTGCTAGAACACGGAACGTAAACTATTACAAAATGGCAAACAAAATTGACGTTAAAGAGTTACTAGAGGCTGGTGTACATTTCGGACACATGACTCGCAAATGGGATCCAAACATGGCTCCTTACATTTATATGGAACGTAATGGTATTCATATCATTAACCTATATAAAACTGCTGCAAAAATTGAAGAAGCAAATAATGCTTTAAAGAGCATTGCAGCATCTGGTAGAAAAATACTTTTCGTAGCTACCAAAAAACAAGCAAAAGATATTGTTGCTGAAAAAGCTGCTGCTTGTAACATGCCTTACATTACTGAAAGATGGCCTGGTGGAATGTTAACTAACTTTATCACAATCAGAAAAGCGATTAAAAAAATGGCTTCTATTGATAGAATGAAAAAAGATGGTACTTTCATGACACTTTCTAAAAAGGAGCGTTTACAAGTAGATCGTTTAAGAGCAAAATTAGACAAGAACTTAGGTTCAATTGCTGACATGTCAAGAATTCCTGCTGCATTATTCGTAGTAGATATTAAAGCTGAACATATCGCGGTAAAAGAAGCAAAAAAGTTAAACATTCCAGTTTTCGCAATGGTTGATACAAACTCTGACCCTCGTTTGGTTGAGTATGTTATTCCTGCTAACGATGACGCTTCTAAATCAATCGATAAAATTTTATCTTTAGTAACTGCTTCTATTACAGAAGGTTTATCTGAAAGAAAATCAGACAAAGAAGAAACTTCAACTGAAGCAGCTCCAGTAGCTGAAACTGAGGCTGAAGAAACTTCAACTGAAGCATAAATACTAAAAATTCCGAAAGTAAAATTCCAAATTCCAAACTAATTTATTAACCATTTGTTATAAATTATATAAAACTGGAATTTGGAATTTTACAATTGGAATTTCTTTTTTTACATTAATAATCTAAAATTAAATAAAATGTCAAATATAACTGCTGCTGAAGTTAACAAATTAAGAACTACAACCGGTGCTGGTATGATGGATTGCAAAAAAGCTTTAGTTGAAGCTGAAGGTAATTTTGAATTAGCCATTGAAATTTTAAGAAAAAAAGGTCAAAAAGTTGCCGCAAATCGTTCGGATAGAGAATCTACTGAAGGTGCTGTTATTGCTGTTGTAAATAGTGATAATACTGCTGGTGTTGTAATTTCTTTAAATTGTGAAACAGACTTCGTAGGAAAAAATGAAGGTTTCGTAAAATTAGCAAATGATTTTGCAAACTTAGCTTTAAATTTTACTGATAAAGACGCTTTCTTAGCTTCTGATTTTGGTGGGATTACTGTTGCTGAAAAATTAATTGAGCAAACTGGTGTTATTGGTGAAAAAATTGAAATTGGTGCTTTCGAAAGATTAGAAGGTGCGTTTATCAATTCATACATTCACGCTGGAAACGGTATTGCTACATTAGTAGCATTATCTGCAAAAGTTGAAGGTGGTGCTGAAGCTGCAAGAAACGTTGCTATGCAAGCTGCTGCAATGGCGCCAATCGCTTTAGATGAAGCAGGTGTTGATGCGGATACGATTGCTAAAGAAATAGAAATTGCTAAAGATATGTTACGTCAAGAAGGGAAACCAGAAGCAATGATTGAAAACATCGCTAAAGGAAAATTAGGACGTTTCTTTAAAGATAACACTTTAGTAAACCAAGATTATATCAAAGATAGCTCAATGAGTGTTGCTGCTTATATTAAATCTGTAAATGCAGATTTAAAAGTAACAGGTTTCAAAAGAGCTGCTTTAGGATAATATATCTTAAAAATAATTATACCTTTAAGGCTGTCAAAATTGGCAGCCTTATTTTTTTACATCTATTTATGAGAGAAAAAAATTCAAAATGGATTATTTTGCTGGTATTAGCAATAGTTTGGGGAAGTTCGTTTATACTAATGAAAAACGGACTAGATGGCGGTATGAATCCATATCAATTAGGTGCGTATAGAATACTTTTTACCTCCGTGTTTTTACTTTTTATAGCAGGAAAAGAACTAATTAAGATAGAAAAAAAGAAAATGAAGTACATTATTATAGCCGGACTATTAGGAAATTTCTTCCCAATTTTTCTTTTTGCCTTGGCGCAAACGCAAATAAGCAGTTCTATTAGTTCGACTTTAAACTCGTTTACTCCATTAAATACTTTGATAATTGGAAGTGTATTTTTCGGACTCACATTTAAAAAGAAACAAATTTATGGGTTACTAATAGGAATTATTGGTTGTTTGATATTAGTTTATGCAGGCGCTTCCGGAAATCCATCTAAAAATTATTGGTTTGCATTATTGGTAATTATAGCTTCTTGGTGTTATGCTGCCAATATCAATATGGTGAAAAAATATTTATTTGACGTGTCGCCAATTGGAATTACTGTAGGAAATTTTGCCTTCCTTCTTTTTCCTGCTTTGTTAATTTTATCTTTTACAGGTATTGATTTTCATATCATTCAAAACACAGCAGAAGGCATTGGCATGACAACCTTTGTACATCCTTTAATCTATGTAGCGATTTTAGGAATTGTTGGCACAGGGTTAGCAAATATTTATTTTTACAAACTCATACAAATGTCGTCTCCTATTTTTGCTTCCAATGTAACGTATTTGATACCTGTTGTGGCTACAATTTGGAGTATAATTTTTAACGAAGGCGTTACTTTATTACAAGTTTTAGGAACTATTATTATTTTATTTGGTGTATATATTACGAATAGAAAATAAAATATAACGCATAAAAAAAGGATTGCTTTCGCAATCCTTTTTTGTTTTCAAAATAAAAATTTATTCGAAATCTTTATCTGTAACACCTTCATTAATTTTTACATCTTGAGTAATAAATTCTAAAGGCATTCCAACATCCATAGTAGTTTTGTATGGGAATTTCACTCCTTTAACCTCAACATAATCAGCATAATACGTCATTACTTTACGTTTTTGAGCACCTTCACCTGATTCGTTTTCAGTAGCAACTCTAAATCCTGTTTTTACATCGTAAAAATATTTAGTTGTTCCCACTTGTACTGCATAAGCATCTTGACCATTTAGTGATTCAATTCCACTTAAAACAATAGTTTTATCTGCTAAAAAGCTTAATTCTACGAAAGGAACTGCATCTTTTTTCTCTTTTACTAATTCTTCACCTTCAATTGTTTTCTTTTGTCCTTGAACAGATTGATAACCTGTTTTATCTCCAATAACTTGTTTCATCATAGACATTCCACCCATTGAAATATCAGAAGTTGACATTCCCTTGTTTGAAAATTTAGAAACCATATCTAATGAACGACCTTGAATAGTTCCTTTAGCAGTAACTAAAACGGTTTTAACTGCTTTTAAAGCTTTTTCACCACCAATAGCATCAATATAGTTTTTAACAACTGATTGAGCTGTTACACCTGCAGGAATGTCTTTTTTCACCACTGGTTTGTCAGCTTTACTTCCATATTTATCAAAATAGAAAATTGGCATTTTTTCTTTTGCACTCAACGCTTCTAAACCTGGCAATACATCAGCTGCTTTACCTACAATTACAACTCTTGTATTATCTGCTAAGAAATATTTATTAGCTGCATTTCTAACATCTTCTGGAGTTACGGCATTAATATTTTTCACATAATTTTCGTAAAAATCTTCAGGTAATCCTAATGTTTTAATATTTAAAGCATAGCGAGCAATAGTAGCTGGTTTTTCAATTTGCATTACAAAGTTTCCAATGTATTTTGCTTTAGCATTTTTCAAATCTTCTTCAGAAACTAAATCCGTTCTAATTTTTCTTAATTCATTAAAAATTTCTACAACAGCACTATCTGTTACAGCATTTCTAACTGAAGCAGTAGAAGAAAATTTAGAAATATATTTACTTGCTCCTAAATTAGAATACGAACCATATGTCCAACCGTGTTTTTCTCTTAAGTTTAAAAACAAACGACCTTCTCCACCACCACCAAGAATTTGGTTAGCTAAAATAGCAGCGAAATAATCTTTATCTGTCATTTTTAATTTTGACAAGTTAATTAATGCTATTTCCGATTGAACGGCATTAGGCACATCTACAAAATTAATTTGAGAATATTGTAAATCTTTTGGGTCATTATACGTTAAATTTGGTGCTGAAGCTGTTTTCCATACATTTGCTCCAAATAATTGCTCGACTTTTTTCTTAACGTCTTTAGTTTTTACGTCACCAATTACTACTAAATAAGCATTAGCTGGAACGAAATACGTGTTGTAATGATTGATTACATCTTGTAACGTTACATTTTTTAATGTTTCTTCTGAAGTGAATTCACCATTATAATGTTCTTTTCCGTACGTTAATACATTTTGAACACGACCTGCAATTGCAGAAGCACTTTTTTCATCAGATTTTAATCCTTCTATTAGTTTCGCTCTTTCTGCATCAAAGTCTTCTTGTGTAAACAATGGATTTAATGCACCATCAGCTAATAATTCTAAAATTCTTGCCGAATATCTTGACAATCCATTTGCAGAAGCACCTGATTCGTAAAAATTAATATTAGCGCCTAAAAAATCAATTTCTTCATTAAATTTATCTTTAGAAATCGATTCTGTAGCATTTCCAATCATAGCGCTTACTAAATCTGTAACTCCTTTTTTACTTCCTTCAGCAAAAGGAGTATTGTCCAAAGTTAAATTAAAAGAAACGCGTGGTAATTTATTGTTTTCAACAACTAATACTTTCAAACCATTTTCTAACACAAATGTTAC
The DNA here is from genome assembly GCA_041303115.1 of Flavobacterium sp. Taxonomy (GTDB): domain Bacteria; phylum Bacteroidota; class Bacteroidia; order Flavobacteriales; family Flavobacteriaceae; genus Flavobacterium. Next base: position 3,033 of record JBFYPW010000035.1, on the reverse strand, counting down.
TGGTTTTTTAATATTAATTGATGGCGCTGGGCCTTGTTTAGGCATTGGTCTGTCTTGTGCTTGCATAGTTATTGTTAGTAATAAACTGGCTGCGATGTATAAATACTTTTTCATGATAAAATTATTTAGCTGTTTTTTCTTTTGCAGGACCATAATTTAAAATCAAACGTTGGTTTGGATTTAAATATTTCTTAGCCACTTCTTTAATATCTTCTCTTGTAATAGATCGGTAAATTTCAATTTCAGTATTTACTAAATTAATATCACCATATAATAAATAGTATGAAGCTAAATTTTCTGCGATACCTTCTACAGTTGCATTTGAACTCACATAATTGTTTTCAAATTTGTTTTGAAGTTTTTGAAAATCATTTTCAGAAATTAAATTATTCTGCATGTTTACAATTTCTTCATCAATTTCTTTTAATAAACTTTCAGACGAAACATCACCTAACGGCAAACTGTAAATAATATATTGTCCGTAATCTTCTTGAGAATTACTAAACGCTCCAACTTGAAGTGCTACTTTTTTATCATCTACCATTTTTTTGTATAATTTAGAACTTTTACCATCCGATAAATAAGTAGAAATCATATCTAAAACACGCGCATCTTTTGTTTTCATTGAAGGTGTTCTGTATGCTGCTAAAGTCATTGGTAATTGAACATTAGGGTCTTCCCAAGTTGCATTAATAGTAGCAGTAATTGGTGCTTCTTCAAATTTTTGTCTTACAACAGGCGCTCCTTTAGGAATAGCTCCAAAATATTTTTTAATCCAATCTTTCGCTTGAGTTGAGTCAAACTGACCTGCAACTACTAAAACTGCGTTGTTTGGCACATAGAACTTTTTATTAAACGCTTGAAATTCTTCTAAAGTAGCCGAATCTAAATGTTCCATTTCTCCAATTGTTGTCCATCTGTAAGGGTGGTTTTTAAATAGATTTTGTTTAATCGCTTTAAAAATATTACCATAAGGTTGGTTGTCAATTCGTAAACGTTTTTCTTCTTTAACTACCTCGTTTTGAGTATCAACACCAATTTGATTAATTACAGGATGCATTAATCTTTCCGATTCCATCCAAATGGCTAACTCTAAGTTATTAGAAGGAAAAACTTCATAATAGTAGGTTCTATCATCTGATGTATTGGCATTATTTTGTCCACCATTAGCCGTAACAATTTTAAACCATTCCCCTCTTTCGATGTTTTTGGTACCTTCAAACAACAAATGTTCAAAAAAGTGAGCAAAACCCGTACGATTTGGTTGTTCATCTTTTGCACCTACGTGATACATTACAGATGTAATAATAACTGGCGCCGAATTATCTTGATGAAGAACCACGTGTAAACCGTTATCCAAATCAAATTCTTCAAATGCTACTTTCTGAGCATTTGCTGTGCTTCCTAACATTGCTATTGTTCCTAAAGCCATTAATGTTTTTTTCATAATTAATCTTTAATAATAAATGATAAATATTGGTAGCCGAAAGATATGAATTGTTACACAGAAAATAAAAAATATTACAGATTTTATTTTTTCGAATAAAAAAGAAAAGTAATGTTGCAGGTTTAATAAATAGTTATATATTTGCAAACTGAAAAAATAATAATTTAAACACATTGTTATGTACGCAATCGTAGAGATAGCAGGGCAACAATTTAAAGTAAGCAAAGACCAAAGGTTATTTGTTCACCGTTTAGCAAATGATGTAGACGCAAAAGTTTCTTTTGACAAAGTCTTATTAATTGACAACGGCGGAGCATTAACATTAGGCGCCCCAGCTATAGAAGGAGCTTCTGTTGAAGCCAAAGTATTAAAACACCTTAAAGGTGATAAAGTAATTGTCTTCAAAAAGAAAAGAAGAAAAGGTTACAAAAAGAAAAACGGTCACAGACAATCATTTACTCAAATTATAATTGAGAATATCGTAGCATCTGGAACTGGAAAAAAAGAAGCGGCTCCTAAAAAAGAAGCAGCTCCAAAAGCAACAAAGAAAGCTGATGTTGAAGTAGAAACGGCTACTGAAGAAGTAAAGCCTAAAGCTACAAGAGCAAAAAAACCAAAAACTGAAGAATAACATTTAAAATATAACGTCATGGCTCATAAAAAAGGTGTCGGTAGTTCGAAGAATGGTAGAGAATCAGAATCAAAACGTTTAGGCGTTAAGATTTATGGTGGTCAAGCTGCTATTGCAGGAAATATCATTGTTAGACAAAGAGGTTCTAAACACAACCCAGGTGAAAATGTTTACATGGGGAAAGACCATACTTTACACGCTAAAGTTGATGGAATTGTAAAATTCCAGAAAAAAGGTGAGAACAAATCTTGGGTTTCTATACTTCCATTCGAAGCATAATAAACCTAAATTACAAATATAAAATCCCAAATTCCAATAAGGTTTTTGGGATTTTTTTTGATAAAATTTGATACAAAAAAACCCTCGCTTTTCAGCGAGGGTTTCTAAATATCTAAAATCTAACTTTCTAAGAAGTCTGATTAATATCTGTAATATTCTGGTTTAAATGGTCCTTGAACCTCAACACCAATATATTCTGCCTGATCTTGACGTAACGTTTCTAATTCTACTCCTAATTTAGAAAGGTGTAAAGCCGCTACTTTTTCATCTAAATGTTTCGGCAACATATATACTTCATTTTTGTAATTAGCGCTATTTGCCCATAACTCTAATTGTGCTAAAGTTTGATTAGTAAACGAGTTACTCATTACAAAACTTGGATGACCTGTTGCACAACCTAAGTTTACTAAACGTCCTTCTGCTAAAATAATAACTTCTTTACCGTTTACAGTGTAAATATCAACTTGTGGTTTCACTTCGTTTTTAGTGTGGCCAAAATTTGAATTTAACCAAGCCATATCAATTTCATTATCGAAGTGACCAATGTTACATACAATAGTTTTATCTTTCATAGCTTCAAAATGACGACCTAATACAATATCTTTATTACCAGTTGTAGTAATAACAATATCTGCATTAGAAACCACAGAATCTAATTTTTTAACTTCAAAACCAT
>JBFYPW010000034.1:0-18924 GCA_041303115.1 Flavobacterium sp. | reverse complement strand
TCTAATCCCGCACCACCATATTCCACTGGAATGTATGGCCCGAAACCACCAATTTCTCCCAAACCTTTTACAATTTGTTTTGGAAATTCAGCACGTTGCGCATAGTCTTCAATAATAGGAGAAACTTCTTTTTTTACCCAAGCTCTTGCTGCATCACGAACTAATTTATGTTCTTCCGATAATAAATCGTCTAACAAATAATAATCTGGTGATTGAAATAAATCTGGTTTCATATAAGAATTTTTTTATAAATCGATTTGAATGACAAAAGTAATTATTTTTTAACAAAAGTAAATTGAATTGTTAGATTTATTAGAAAACAAAAGTTAAAACTTACATTTTCAAATAAAAATCTTTGGTAAGTTCAATATATTCTGGAGTGTATTGATGACGCGCCGTTTCTATAACTAATTCATCAATAGCTGGAATTTGTTCTAAACGAGTAAATGCCAATAAACTTCTTTTAATTTCGGATGTTGGCGTGCCTTTTACTCGAGTAATTTTTAAAGGAAATAATAACGATTGTTTTGCTAAAGCGATAAAATTTTCTTCTGCCGAATAAGGAATAATCACAGAAAAGATTCCGTTTTCTGATAATAATAAATAGGCTGCTTCGATTAACTCATCAAAAGGTAATGCATCTGTAAAACGAGCTAAATCTCGTGATGCGTTATCTGTTTTATAATCTTGAGAATAAAAGGGCGGATTGGAAACAATGATATCGTATTGTTCTTCTATTTCTTCGATTTCGGCTACAAATTCATCTAACCCAGCATGGTAGCAATACAATCGGTCTGCCCAAGGCGAATTTTCAAAATTAGCTACACATTCTTCGTAGGCATTTTCTTCAATTTCAATAGCATCAATTTGCTCTGAGTTACTTCTTTGGGCTAACATAAGGGATATTATCCCCGTTCCAGCTCCAATATCAAGTATGTTATATGGATGGTTAATTAGTGGCGTCCAAGCACCTAATAAAACAGCATCTGTTCCCACTTTCATGGCAGATTTTTCTTGTTGTACTGAAAATTGTTTGAATGAAAAAATCATAAATTAAATTCCAATGTTTTTTAATAAATTCCAATATTTTAAATTCCAAATCCCAAAAGTAGCGTAGTGAAATTCCAATATTTTAAATTCCAAATCCCAAAAGTAGCGTAGTGAAATTCCAATATTTTAAATTCCAAATTCCAAAAGTGGCGTAGTGAAATTCCAAAAAATTATTGATATTAAACCTTTAAAACTAAAATTTAAATTAAGGTTTAGATTTTGTTATTATTGTTGATAATATTTTTCGTAAAGCATCTGCTTCATTAATTAAATCTTCTGAAATTTCTCTTAATTCAGCATTCATTTCATTTAATAGCATCAACCAGTATTTAGATTCTTTTGCTTCTTTTCTTGCTATTTTTACTCTAAATAAAAATCTTTATCTCCAAGTTTTTCATTTGCTTCAATATAATTAGCACCTACAGAACCGGAAGACCTAACTAATTGTTTTCCGTCTTCAATATTCGAAATGGTTTTTGGAAGTTTTTGAATATAAACTCTACAATCTTTTGCAAATAAAAAAGTTCTCTCTTCTAAATCGTAAGACTTACTCATAAAATAAGAATTTGGAATTTTTATATTGGAATTTGGAATTTTATTATTGGAATTTTACTCCAAATACAAATCCACTAAACCAATTGGTGTGTTTAAAACCAATTCTTTTTCTTTTCTATTGACTTCAATAATAAAAGAGTCAATCATAGGAACTAAAACTTGTTTTTGTCCTTTGAAAATTTCAAATATAGGTTGTGCGGCATTATCCAAAATGGCGTGAACAGTTCCTATATCGCCTAAACGTTGATCTGTAACTTTAAAACCTATAATTTCATGAAAATAAAACTTAGTGCCTTCTAGTTTTGGCAACATCGTTAGAGGTAAATACACTTCTAAATTTTTCATGTTGTCGGCGTCTAGTTCCGTATCAACATCTTCAAATTTAACGCGTAAAAATTTATCTCTATGAATGGATGATTTATCAATAAAAAATGGAACCAGATTTTTATTGTATTCAATAAAAACTGATTCCAAATTTTGATAAAGTTCAGGTTCGTCTGTATCTAAAAAGATAAGAACTTCCCCTTTGAAACTAAATTTTTTAGCGATTTTGCCTAAATAGAAACATTCGTCTTTACGCATTATCGCAGTATATATTAAGCTTCTTTTTCTTCGTTGTTTTCTTCAGCAGCAGGAGCTTCTGTAGTTTCTTCTGCAACAGCTTCAACTACTTCTTCTGCAGCAACTTCTTCAGTTACCTCAGCAGCAGCTTCAACTACTTCTTCAACAGCAACTTCTTCAGTCACCTCAGCAGCAGCTTCAACTTCAACTACTTCTTCAGCAACCTCTTCAGTTACTTCAGCAGCAGCCTCAACTACTTCTTCTGCTTTCGCAGCATCAGCAATAGCAGCTATACGCTTTTCGTTTGCAGCTTGTTCTGCTTTAAAAGCTTTAGCTTTGGCATCCGCTTGCGCTTTGCTTAAACCATCTTTTTTAGCATCTACTTTTCCAGCTTTTGCATCTAACCAAGTTGCTAATTTAGCATCTGCTTGTTCTTGAGTTAAAGCACCTTTTCTAACGCCACCATCTAAATGATGTTTCAACAAAGCACCTTTATAAGATAAAATTGCTTTAGCCGTGTCAGTTGGTTGGGCACCGTTGTGTAACCATTGAACAGCACTATCAACATTTAAATCAATAGTTGCAGGGTTAGTGTTTGGATTGTACGTTCCTATTTTTTCTAGGAATTTACCATCTCTTTTTGAGCGAGCATCTGCCGCTACGATCCAGAAAAAAGGTTTCCCTTTTTTACCATGTCTTTGTAATCTAATTCTTACTGGCATAATCTTGTGATTAAATTTGAGGTACTCGACCTCGGTTAATTAAGGGTGCAAAGATAATAATAATTATTAAATTTCAATGTTTTATGTTTAATTATTTTTAAATCAGTATTTTAATGGATTTTTTAGAATACTGTGTTCTAAACTTTTTTGAAATTGATATTAATATTGAAATTGAATATTGAATTTGTTTTTTGACATTGATATTGATTTCGTATATTTGAACTTTATAAAAAACAATCATGGAAAACATAAAACAATACGTTCAGGAAAACAAAGAACGATTTATTAAAGAATTAATAGAATTACTAAAAATGCCTTCTGTTAGTGCAGATAGCGCATATGCTCAAGATGTAATTAATACTGCCGAAGCTATAAAATCTAGTTTGGAAAAAGCAGGTTGTGATGTAGTTGAAATGTGCGAAACACCAGGCTATCCAATTGTTTACGGACATAAAATAATTGATTCAAATCTTCCTACAGTTTTAGTTTATGGACATTATGATGTACAACCCGCAGACCCAATTGAATTGTGGACATCTCCTCCATTTGAACCCGTAATTAAAACTACAGAAATTCATCCAGAAGGCGCAATTTTTGCACGTGGCGCTTGTGACGACAAAGGTCAAATGTACATGCATGTGAAAGCTTTTGAATACATGATTGCTAATAATAACTTGCCTTGTAATGTAAAATTTATGATTGAAGGCGAAGAAGAAGTGGGTTCAAAAAGTTTAGGTTGGTTCGTAGAACGCAATCAAGAAAAATTAGCTTGTGATGTAATATTAATTTCAGATACTGGAATGATTTCAAACACACAACCTTCAATAACAACTGGATTACGCGGATTAAGCTATGTGGAAGTAGAAGTTACAGGTCCTAATAGAGATTTACATTCTGGTTTATATGGTGGAGCTGTTGCTAATCCTATAAATATATTAACCAAAATGATTGCTTCGTTACACGATGAAAATAATCATATTACGATTCCAGGCTTTTATGATGGTGTGGAAGAATTATCGTTAGAAGAAAGAGCCGAAATGGCAAAAAGACCGTATTCTGAAGAGGATTACAAAAAAGCATTAAATATTGCAGATACCTACGGTGAATCTGGTTATACAACTAACGAGAGAAATTCTATTCGTCCAACTTTAGATGTAAACGGGATTTGGGGTGGTTATACTGGCGAAGGTGCAAAAACCGTTATCGCAAGTAAAGCTTTTGCAAAAATTTCGATGCGATTGGTTCCAAATCAAGATTGGGAAAACATAACAGAATTATTTAAAAAACACTTTGAAAGTATTGCGCCAAGTGCCGTTAAAGTTAAGGTAACACCTCATCATGGCGGACAAGGTTACGTAACTCCAATTGACAGTATTGGTTACCAAGCCGCGAATAAAGCCTACACAGAATCTTTTGGTGTTTCGGCAATTCCTGTTCGTTCAGGTGGAAGTATTCCAATTGTGGCTTTGTTTGAAAAAGAATTGAAAAGCAAAACGATTTTAATGGGATTTGGTTTGGATAGCGATGCCATTCACTCGCCTAATGAACACTATGGAATTTTCAATTATATGAAAGGAATTGAAACTATTCCGTTATTTTATAAATATTTTACAGAGATGTATAAAAAATAAAAAGAAGAAATTAATTTGCTAAAAGAAAACTTAGTTTATATATTTGCACTCCAATTATCGCGGGTATGGTGAAATTGGTAGACACGCCAGACTTAGGATCTGGTGCCGCAAGGTGTGAAGGTTCGAGTCCTTTTACCCGCACAAAAAAGCTCAAAACTATGTTTTGAGCTTTTTTTATTTGATACTTAACATGTACGCTTCTAAAGCTTGCACTTCTTCATTCGTCATGGTTTTTGTGATTTCGAGATTGACTTTCATAATTTCATACTGCGAAGGATCAACAATAGGATCTGTTTCACCTTGTAAGAATAAAGAAATACTTGCCTTTTTATCAGTATATATTTTAGAAATGTCTTTAATACTTGGTCCTGAAGTTTTTACATCGGCTTTATGACAAGTAGCACACATCCCTTTTCCTTCAAAAATTTCTTTTCCTAACGCTTTAGGTGTTTGATTTACTGAAGTTTCCTTTTGTTCAATAGGATTCCCCATAGCATCTGTTTCTGTTTTTTTACCACAACTAATGAGATTTAAAACAAATAATACAATCAGAAGAAATTTGAAATACACTTTCATAACTAGTCTATTGTTTTTTTAATAAAATTGCGGCTTCTTTCGCAAAATAAGTTGAAATTAAACTGGCTCCGGCACGTTTGATGCACATTAATTGTTCCATCATAATTTTGTCGTGGTCAAGCCAACCTCTTTCGGCAGCTGCTTTTATCATCGCATATTCGCCAGAAACGTGAAAAACCGTTACAGGAACATTCACCGCATTTTTTACTTCGCGAACAATGTCTAAATACGCAATTCCGGGTTTCACCATCACCATATCAGCGCCTTCTTCTACATCCCAAAGCGCTTCTTTAACGGCTTCAATGCGATTCGCGTAATCCATTTGGTAGGTTTTTTTGTCTTTAGGTACTTCGACATCGGCTTCTCTTGGCGCACTATCTAAAGCATCTCTAAACGGACCATAAAATGCCGAAGCATATTTAGCAGAATAACTCATAATCCCCACATTTTGAAAACCAGCCGCATCCAAACCTTGGCGCAAACGCAAAACTCGTCCGTCCATCATATCACTTGGCGCCACAAAATCGGCACCTGCTTGAGCGTGCGAAACCGCCATTTTTACTAAGGCATCGTTTGTTGCATCATTTGCCACATCGCCGTTTTCAATAATTCCATCGTGACCATAAATAGAATAGGGATCTAAAGCCACATCAGGCATCACAATCATTTCAGGACAAGCCGCTTTAATAGCACGAATCGCTTGTTGCATCAATCCGTTTGGATTCCACGCTTCTTTGCCTGTATTGTCTTTTAAATCTTCGCTCACTTTTACGTAGATATTCACGGCACGAATTCCTAAATCAAATAACTCTTGGACTTCTTTCACCGTTAAATCTATCGAACGACGAAAAATTCCTGGCATCGATGGAATTTCGACTTGGATATTTTCTCCTTCTGCAATAAACATCGGAAACATAAAATCACTTGGACTTAATGTAGTTTCGCGAACTAATGAACGAATGCTTTCGTTTACTCGTAATCTTCTACCTCTTTGTAATGGAAACATATCTTTTAGCTTTATAGCAATCAGCTGTTAGCTGTTAGCTTTATTTAACTTTGTTATTAATGCGTTTAACATTTTTTTTATTTCTTCAACTTGAAAAAGAAGTTTTTGACCATTTTCAAGGGCAATAAATTTTAAATCAATACTCAATAATATTTGATATTCTAATTCATTAGCTGAACCAAATGCAATATAAAGAAATCTACAAAAATCTTTATCCGAATTTCTTCCACATCCTTCTGCAATGTTCGTCGGAATAGAACTTGAAGATCTTTTTATCTGACTAATTAATCCGAACTGTTCTTCTTTTGGGAATGAAATTGTATTTCGATAAATATCCAGCGTTAACTGATGTGATTTTTCCCAAACTAAATATTTTTTATAATCTCTCATTTTTTTGAGCTTATCTTGTTCTATTAATTTAGCTAACCGCTAAGAGCTGATAGCTTACAGCCAATCAACTGGTTTTTCTAATACTTTTATTGTTTTTTCTTCTTCACTTCCCGACACTGGATGATGGTCATAATGCCATTGCACGTGAGGCGGCAAACTCATCAAAATCGATTCTATTCTTCCGTTGGTTTTTAAGCCAAATAAAGTGCCTTTGTCGTGAACCAAATTAAATTCCACATAACGACCACGGCGAATTTCTTGCCAAGTTCTTTGTTCTGGTGTAAACGGCAAGTCTTTTCTTTTTGCTACGATTGGAACATACGCATCAAGGAATGAATTCCCTACTTCGGTAACAAAATTGAACCAATCTCCCATCGATTGTGCTTCGGTCGCTTTTAAATAATCGAAAAACAAACCTCCTACTCCTCTGGCTTCATTGCGATGTGCGTTCCAAAAATAGTCGTCACATTGTTTTTTATATTTCGGATAAAAATCAGGATTATGTTTGTCGCAAGCGGTTTTACACGTTTGGTGAAAATGAATCGCATCTTCTTCAAACAAATAATAGGGCGTCAAATCTTGTCCGCCACCAAACCAACTATTAATTACATTGCCGTTATCGTCATACATTTCGAAATAGCGCCAATTTGCGTGAACTGTTGGCACCATTGGATTTTTCGGATGAATCACTAAACTCAATCCGCAAGCAAAAAAATCCGCTTCGCCTACGTTGAATAATTTTTGCATTGAATCGGGTAATTTGCCATGAACGGCTGAAATATTCACCCCACCTTTTTCAAAAACAGCACCATTTTCAATTACGCGTGTTCTTCCGCCACCGCCTTCTGGTCGTTCCCAAATGTCTTCACGAAATTTGACTTTTCCGTCGATGTCTTCTAAGCCTTTACAGATTTGATTTTGAAGGGTTTGTATGTAGGTGTAGAATTTATTTTTCATTTTTCTCGTTATACATTTTTATTGAAATAATGAAAACAAAAGTCAGAATTACAATATTTGGAAATACATATAGTGACAATTGTTCTAAACTTCCTTTACCAGATAGAATTCTTCTCGAAAGATTAGTCATTTCTTCATCAAAAAAGAGAAACATATTAAACCCTATAAATCCCAATCCAAGTAAAATCAAATTCAATTTGTAATATTTTTTTTTCAGTCCTCGTAAAAGCGATATCAATCCTAAACAACCACTAATACCTAAAAACATTTGAATTAAATAACTAATTTTTCCTGATAAAGCAGCGCCAAATATACCAGAAATCAAAATCATAATTAGTAAAAAGGTTGCTGGAATAATTCCTAACAAAATGAATAATATGTAATAAACTTTTCTCATTATTTATCATACTCCTTCACTGCTTCAACAAAAGCCTTGGCGTGATCCACAGGAATGTTTGGTAAAATTCCGTGACCTAAATTAACGATATAATTGTCTTTTCCGAATTCGTCAATCATTTCATGCACCATTTTTTTGATGGTTGGTATTGGCGATAATAATCTTGATGGATCGAAATTTCCTTGTAAAGTTATATTTCCTCCTGTTAAATAACGAGCGTTTCTTGGCGAACACGTCCAGTCTACACCCAAAGCCGAAGCTTTTGATTTTGCCATATCTCCTAAAGCAAACCAACAACCTTTTCCAAAAACAATCACTTTGGTATCTTCTGCAAGTGCCTCTACAATTTGGTTGATGTACTGCCATGAAAATTCTTGATAATCTACCGGAGACAACATACCGCCCCAAGAATCGAAAATTTGAATCGCATTACAACCTGCTTTTACTTTTTCTTTCAAATATAAAATCGTCGTATCAGTAATTTTTTGTAATAAAACGTGTGCTGCAACTGGGTTTGAAAAACAAAATCCTTTTGCTGTGTCAAAACTTTTAGAGCCTTTCCCTTCCACAGCATAACAAAAAATCGTCCAAGGTGAACCAGCAAAACCAATTAATGGCACCTCATCGTTCAACATTTGTTTGGTCAGTTTAATCGCATCAAAAACATAACCCAACGTTTCGTTTACATCTGGAACAAACACTTTTTCAACATCTTGTGAAGTACGAATTGGATTCGGAATTATCGGTCCTAAATTGTCTTTTAATTCCACGTGAATTCCCATCGCTCTTGGCACCACCAAAATATCCGAAAACAAAATTGCCGCATCTGGTTTCACAATACGAATCGGTTGCACGGTGATTTCAGCTGCTAATTCAGGAGTTTCGCAACGGGTAAAGAAATCGTATTTGTCACGCAAAGCTCTGAATTCTGGCAAATATCGTCCTGCTTGACGCATCATCCAAACTGGTGGGCGTTCTACTTTTTCGTTATTTAAAGCACGTAGAAATAAATCGTTTTTTATCATTTTATTTATATTTAACCTATTAGGTTATATTATGTGTAATATTCTATAACTTGTTCAATTACGTTTTCAATACTTGGTTGATATGCTGTTTTTATATTTTTAATTTTAGTTTCAGACAATACCGCTCTTAAAGCATCTGCTGTTGTATTTCCGATACAAAATAATTTTTCGTTGCCAAGTGTGTTTTTTTTCAAATAACTGGTTACGGCAGAAGGGCTGAAAAACAAAATTCCGTCTACTTTATCTGAAATTTTATGAGGTGTTAATGTTGTATCGTACACTTTAATTTCATTGAACGTAATTTCGTTTTCAGTTAACATTTCTGGCAAGGTATCTTTACGAAGATTGCCACTAAAAAAAGTAAAACTTTCATCGGAATAGACTAACGTAATGATTTCCGCTAAATCTTCTGCAAAACCTGTGTACGCTTCTACTGTAAAACCATTTTCGTTTAATAATTCTTTGGTTTTTAATCCGACACAAAAAACCGTTTTCTGTTTTAATAGCTCAATTGTTGGGTGTTGCAAAATGCTTAAAACTGCGTTTTGACTCGTAAAAATTAAGTTTTTGTTCAGATTTTTAATTTCGAAAGAAGCGTTTTCTGTTTTAATAAAATCGGCTTCAATTACTTGAATATTCGCTTTTACTAATTCTTGTTTCTGAATTGGTGATAGTATTTTGGTTGATAATATTGTAGTTTCTTTTACCATTTTTTTATTTTCACCATTAAGAAATTAAGATTATTAAGTTTTCTTAATTCCTTAATGGTTTGTTTTTACTTTTTTAGTTTTTCTTTAATTTCAGTCATTATTACTGTGCCGCCATTGGCTAAAATTTCTTGTGCACAATGAAATCCTAATTTTTTCCATTCCGAAACAGCTACGGTTTTAGTAACTTCTAATTTTTGTTTTCCGTCTATTGATAATAAAACACCTGTAAAATCAATCACATCTTCTTTCTCATTATATGTAGCGATTGCTCCAATTGGTGCTGTACAACCGCCTTCTAACGTACTTAAAAACTGACGTTCTATGTACGTACAAATTTCTGTTTCAATATGATTTAATTGCGAAACGGCATCTAAAGAAAAGAAATCATCTGCATTACACACCACAACCATAGCCCCTTGAGCAGGCGCTGGAATCATCCAATCTAAAATAATTGATTTTTCTGGTTTTAAGTTGATGCGTTCCAAACCGGCTTCTGCAAAAATAGCGCCGCCCCAATTTGAATCAGCTACTTTCTGCAGACGCGTATTTACATTACCACGAATATCTTCTATTTTATGACTTGGGTATTTGTGCAACCAACTTGCTTTTCTTCGTAAGCTACTACTCGCAATTGAAGCGTTTTCTTCGTTTAAGAACTCTAAATTTTCTTTATAAACCAAAATATCAAATGCTGATGCTCTTTCCAAAACGGCACCTTGTACAATTCCGTTAGGCAATAAGGTTGGGACATCTTTCATAGAATGTACTGCCATGTCAATTTTGCCTTGAATCATTGCTACATCTAACGTTTTTGTAAAAATTCCGGTAATTCCTAATTCGTATAATGGTTTGTCTAAAACAATGTCTCCATCGGATTTTACAGCGATAATTTCTGTTTTGTAGCCCAAATCGTTCAACTGCTTTTCAACTGTTTTGGCTTGCCAAAGGGCTAATTCGCTATCGCGTGTTCCTATTCGTATAAGCCCCCTAGCCCCCGAAGGGGGTATAGTTGACGTATTATTTTTCTTGCTCATTAAATTCTTTTTTAGGAATTCCCCCTTTGGGGGTTAGGGGGCTTATTTGAAAAACTTTATTAATCCACTCTACACTTTCATCTACAACTGTGTTGTCGTCTTTTAAATGATTGGCAAAATGACTGGTTATTTTTTGAATTAATTTTGCGGTAACAATTTCGGTATATTCTTCATTGAAATCGGCATTTTTCTTTTTTAAATGATTGATTTCAGATTCTTTAATGGCGTTTAATTTTGCCTTTAGAGCGTGAATGGTTGGTGCATATTTTCTACCTTTTGACCAAGTTAAAAATTCAGTTAAAACTTCACTAATAATTTCTTCGGCAGCAGGTATAAATAGTTTTCTGTTTTCTAAAGTTTCATCGGTAATTTCCGATAAATGGTCCATATGTACTAAAGTCACCAAAGGGTTATGCTTTACGTTTTCGTTTACATTTTTAGGTATCGATAAATCCAAAATTAACAATGGTTTTTTCAGATTTAAAATATCTAAATCCACTGTAGGATTCTTTGCTCCTGTTGCTACAACCACCACATCCGCCTTTTGCAATTCTATTTGTAAATCAGAATAATCTTTAACAATAAGATTGAGTTTTTTGGCTAATTTTTCTGCTTTGTCTTTTGTTCTGTTAATTAACGTAATTTGATCGTGTTTCGAATGTTTGACTAAATTTTCACAAGTATTTCTACCAATTTTTCCAGTTCCGAAAAGCAAGATGTTTTTGTTAGAAATGTCTTCCACATTCTTAAAAATATATTGAACTGCTGCAAAAGATACTGAAGTAGCACCACTTGAAATTTCAGTTTCATTTTTAACTTTCTTACTCGCTTGAATAACCGAATTCACCAAGCGTTCTAAATACGCATTTGCTAAATTGTGTTTTTTACTTTCTACAAAAGCATTTTTAAGTTGAGCAATGATTTCAAAATCGCCTAAAATTTGACTATCCAAACCTGTTCCCACTCTAAACATATGGTTTAAGGCTTCCTTTTGTTTGTACACGTAAGCGTATTTTTGAAACTCTTCAACCGTTCCCAAACTGTTTTCGCACAATAAATGAATCAATTGAAATGGATGCTGGGCAAAACCGTAAATTTCAGTTCTGTTGCAAGTGGAAGTAACAATCAGACTTTCAATCCCGTTAGATTTTGCCTGTTCCAAAAGATTGGTTTTGGCAGTAGCGTCTAAACTAAATTTACCTCTAATTTCGGCGTCCGCTTTTTTGTAGCTTAGTCCGATAGCGTAGAAAGTAGTTTGTTTTGCAGGTGAATGATTGTCCATAAATTGCTTTATCTCTTAAAGATGCACAAAATTATTGTTTCCATCTGTACAAAAACAACGCTAAAAGTACTTTTTATATCGGAATACGATTTTTTTAAATAAATTGTACTTATTTTGATATAAACTACTAACTTTGTAACAAATTCAGCACCAAACAACTGCTTTGTTTAGATTAATTATAAATAACAAGTTTGTTTTTGGTTAAACAATTCATAAAAAAATAACGCTATGAGTTCATTTGAAGAAATTAAAATTGATACCGATTTTACGTTATTACGATTTCAAAACGATTCTGACACTACCGAAACGTCTGAAAAACAAGTAGGTACAGGTTTAATTCAATTTCATTTTAATGTAAAAGGAAAGGGAAAATTTATTTTTAATAATAATTCTTATACGTTAGATTTGAATGAAGAAAAAGCGCTATTGCTTTACAATCCGCAAAAAGAATTGCCACTTCATTTAGAAATTGCTCCTAAAAGTTGGAT
Source organism: Flavobacterium sp. (assembly GCA_041303115.1). Classification (GTDB taxonomy): domain Bacteria; phylum Bacteroidota; class Bacteroidia; order Flavobacteriales; family Flavobacteriaceae; genus Flavobacterium. Next base: position 6,540 of record JBFYPW010000034.1, on the reverse strand, counting down.
TATTTCTATTTTAATTTCCATAAAAAAATTTCATACTTTATTTTCTTCTGATTCAGAAATGATTCCGTTTTTGAGCAAAGACAATTTAGAAAAAAAATACTACACCGAAGAAAGTATCAGTCCTTCAATGGCAATTGTATTGAATCAGATTTTTCATTACAATCAAAATTCTTCAATAAAAACCTTGTATTTAAAAGGAAAAAGTTACGAATTATTAAGTCTGTTTTTTAATACGAACGAAGATCCAAACGCAGAACATTGTCCGTTTTTATCAGATGAAGAAAATGTGTTGAAAATTAAAAAAGCAAAAGAAATCATCATAAAAAATATGGCAGAACCACCAGGTTTACAAGAATTGGCAGATGAAGTTGGCATTTCATTAAAAAAATTAAAAGCGGGTTTTAAAGAAATTTATGGCGATACGGTTTTTAATTTTTTATTCGATTATAAAATGGAATTCGCACGAAAACTGCTTGATACCGGTTCGTATAATGTAAATGAAGTGGGATTAAAAATTGGCTACAGCACCTCAAGTCATTTTATTGCTGCATTTAAAAAGAAATTTGGCACAACGCCAAAAAAATACCTATTAAACTTAAACGTTAATTTATAAAATTACAACACAATGAAAGGAGTATTATTAGTAAATCTTGGTTCGCCAGAAAGCCCTACTGCTAAAGACGTAAAACCATATTTAGATGAGTTTTTAATGGATAAATACGTAATTGACGTTCCGTTTTTATTACGTGCTTTATTGGTAAGAGGAATTATTTTACAAACAAGACCAAAAAAATCTGCTGAAGCGTACGCAAGAATTTGGACTGATGAAGGTTCGCCATTAATTGTAATTTCTAAAAAAATGCACGAAAAAGTAAAAGGTTTGGTTGACATTCCGGTTGCTTTAGCTATGCGTTATGGAACCATTACTATTTTAAAAGGATTGCAAGAATTACACGACAAAGGCGTAACGGAAGTGATGCTTTTCCCTTTATATCCGCAACACGCTATGGCTTCAACCACTACTATTTTGGTATTGGCAGAAGAGCTTCGCGCTAAGCATTTTCCAAATATGAAATTTACTACGGTTCCTGCGTTTTATAACAAACCTGGTTATATTGAAGCGTTATCCAATTCGATAAAAAAGCATTTGGAAGGTTTTGACTACGATCATTTATTGTTCTCCTATCACGGTATTCCGAAACGTCATATTCGTAAAACAGACATTACGAAATCGCATTGTAAAATTGATGGTTCTTGTTGCAATACGCCTTCGCCAGCACACGAATTTTGTTACAGACATCAATGTTATGAAACTACAAAACAAGTGGTGAAAACATTGGGCATTCCAGAAGGAAAATACAGTCAAACGTTCCAATCGCGATTAGCAGGTGACAAATGGTTAACTCCTTATACTGATGTGGAAGTTAATAAAATGCCCGAAAAAGGAATTAAAAAATTAGCCGTTGTAACTCCAGCGTTTGTGGCCGATTGTTTAGAAACTTTGGAAGAAATTGCTATGGAAGCTAACGAACAATTTTTACATCACGGCGGTGAAGAATTTATGGCCATTCCGTGTATGAATGACGAAGACGAATGGTGTGGTGTGGTGGCCAAATGGATTGAGGAATTTAAAAATAGTAATTAGTAAATAGCGATTAGTAAATAGTTTATTTTATGTACGAATACCTAAAATCTTTACATTTAATCTTTGTAATCACTTGGTTTGCTGGGTTGTTTTACATTGTACGTTTGTTTGTGTATCAAATTGAAGCAAACGAAATGCCTTCGCCAGAAAAAGAAATTTTGCAAAAGCAGTACAAAATAATGACCTATCGTTTGTGGTACATTATTACTTGGCCAAGTGCCGTTTTAGCAACAATTTTTGCGCTTTTGTTATTACATTTGAATCCTGCTTTTTTGGAAATGCCTTGGATGCAAGTCAAATTAGGTTTTGTGGTTTTGTTGTTTGTCTATCATTTTAAATGTCAAAAAATATATACCGAATTACAAAATGAAACCGTAAAATACACCTCAAACTTTATGCGATTATGGAATGAAGGTGCTACTATAATTTTGTTTGCCGTAGTTTTTTTAGTAATTTTAAAAAATGCAATCAACTGGATTTATGGTGTAATTGGAATTATTTTGTTTTCAGTAATTATAATGCTTGGTTTTAAATTCTATAAAAGAATAAGAGATAAAAAAAGTGATTAAATTTTTAAAAATACATACGCTTTCGTTAAGACGAAGAATATTTTTGTCGATGTTGTTTCTAACAACATTTTCAACGATATTGATTACAGTTGTTTCGTTAATTCACTTCAGATATGAAGCTAAAGAATACCACGAAGAACGTTTGTCACGAAAAGAAAACGCCATAAAAGAGCATATAGAATATATTTTACAAACTTCAAAATTCCCGCTTACAACCAAAAATATACCAAGTATTTTTAAGGGTAGAATTCATGAATTATCAGACATTCATAGTCTGGAAGTTAATTTTTTTGATTTAAATGGGAAATTACTTTTATCATCCAAATCTGATATTAAGAATAAAAAGAAACCGAAAATTAATGCCGAAACTCTTGAAAGCTTAAAAAATTCTTCAAAAAAACGAATTGTAATTACAAAAATTAAAGAAAACGAAACATATATAAAATCGTCTTATAGTTATATTAAAGATGCCGATTTTAAAAATCTTGCGATTTTAAATATTCCGTATGAAGAGAATAGCGATTTTTATAATCAAGAAGCGGAAAACTTCTTATCAAGATACGCGCAAGTATTTATAATCATGTTTATTATTTCTATTTTAATATCCTATTTATTATCTAGTAATATTACCAAATCAATCTCTCAAATTTCAGAAAAATTAGGCATTACACAATTAAATGAACGCAATCAAAAACTAAAACTTCAGCCAGGTAATCAAGAAATTAATGCGCTAATTTTAGCTTATAATAATATGGTGGACACCTTAGAAGAAAGTGCGCAAAAACTAGCACAAAGCGAACGAGAACATGCTTGGCGCGAAATGGCTAAACAAGTGGCTCATGAAATTAAAAATCCACTGACACCAATGCGTTTAACTATCCAAAGTTTTCAAAGAAAATTTGATGTAAACGATCCTAAAATTAGTCAAAAACTTCATGATTTTTCTGAAACTCTTATCCAGCAGATTGATACAATGACCACTGTAGCAAGTGCGTTTTCAAACTTTGCCAATATGCCCACACAACAAAATGAACAATTAAACATTGTTCAGGTTTGTAAAACGGCTTTAGAAATTTTTAATGAAGATTATGTTGCTTTTAAGACTTCAGAAAATGACATTTTCACTTCTTTTGACAGAACACAATTGACAAGAATTGTAACAAATTTGGTTAAAAATGCCATTCAATCTATACCTGAAAATCAAGAAATAAAATCAGTTGTGGTTGAAATTTTAAAAGAAGATACTAATTTTGTTTTAAAAGTTTCGGATAACGGAATTGGAATTTCAACTGAAAACGCAGCTTATATTTTCGAACCAAAATTCACTACTAAAAATTCAGGAATGGGATTGGGATTGGCAATTATTAAGAAAATTATAGAAAATTATAACGGAAGTATCTCTTTTGAATCCGAAGAAGAAAAAGGAACATTATTTACAGTAAAACTACCTATAAAAATATAAAAAATGGAAACTATTTTAGTTGAAAAACAAGACAATTTTGCGATTGTTACTATTAACAGACCCACAAAATTAAATGCTTTAAACAAAGCCACAATTGAAGAATTACACAATGCATTTAACGATTTAAATAACGACAGCAATACGAAAGTTATTATTTTAACTGGATGTGGCGAAAAAGCATTTGTAGCTGGAGCAGATATTTCTGAATTTGCTCATTTTTCTGATGCAGAAGGAGAACAATTGGCCGCAAAAGGACAAGAATTATTATTTGATTTTGTACAAAATTTACAAACACCAGTTATAGCCGCAGTAAACGGATTTGCTTTGGGTGGCGGATTAGAATTAGCCATGAGTTGTCATTTCAGAATTGCTTCAACTAATGCAAAAATGGGATTGCCTGAAGTTACTTTAGGCGTTATTCCAGGTTATGGTGGTACTCAAAGATTGACTCAACTAATCGGTAAAGGAAGAGCAATGGAATTGATTATGACAGCCAATATGATTGATGCTGAAACTGCAAAATCTTATGGGTTAGTAAATCATGTGGTGCCGCAAGAAGAATTATTAGACTTAGCAAAATCTATAGCTACAAAAATTAGTCAAAATTCGAGTGTGGCCATTGCAAAAGCTATAGAAGCGATAAATGCCAACTTTGAAGACGGCGTTAATGGGTTTGAGGTAGAAATTAAGAACTTTGGCGCTTGTTTTGCAACAGAAGATTTTAAAGAAGGTACTACTGCGTTTTTAGAAAAAAGAAAAGCTGTTTTTGTAGGAAAATAAAACAATTCTGAATTTATTTTAATAAAAAAATCCCGAGCAATGCTCGGGATTTTTACTTGTATAGAAAATTGAATTATTTTTTCTTTTTTCCACCTTTTTCTGCTTTTGCAGCTTCTTGAGCAGCTTTCATAGCAGCACGAGAAATTCTTACTTGACAAACAACTGTGTTGTCTGGGTGTAAAATTTTGTAGTTTGGTGCCCCTAATTTAGTAACGTATAATTTGTTACCCATTTCTAATTCAGAAATGTTTGCTTCTACGAAATCTGGTAAGTTTGCAGGTAAAGCTCTCACTTTTAATTTACGTTGGTTTAAACGTAAAACCCCTCCTAATAAAACCCCTGGAGAAGTTCCAGTAATTTTAACAGGCACTTCCATTGTAATTTCTTTTGCAGCATCTAGATTATAGAAATCTACGTGTAAAATTTTGTCAGAAACTGGGTGAAATTGAATATCTTGTAAGATACCGTCAAATTTCTTTCCACCTTCTAATTCAATTACTACAGTGTGCGCTTCTGGAGTGTAAACTAAACTTTTAAATGCTCTTTCTTCAGCACTAAAATGTACTGGATTTTCCCCTCCGTAAATAACGCAAGGAACCATTCCAGCATTACGTAAGGCTTTAGTAGCTACTTTGCCCACGCTTTCTCTTTGTGATCCTTTGATCGTAATTGATTTCATTTGAAATAAATTAAAATTAATAAAAAAAATTGGTTAGTAGTTTAAAGGAATGAACATCTTCAAACCGACTAACTTTACATTAAAAACTTCCCACTTATGGAAGTATTGTTTTGAACCATGTGCATTACTTCTGCAAATAATGGCGCACAGCTTACCACTTTTATTTTCTTAGATTCTTTCTTTAACGGAATAGAATCTGTAACGATTAACTCTTCTAATTTTGAGTTTTCAATTTTTTCGTACGCCTCGCCAGATAAAATAGCGTGGGTACAAATGGCTCTAACACTCAAAGCACCTTTTTCAATCATCACATCAGCGGCTTTTGCTAATGTTCCACCAGTATCAATCATGTCGTCAACTAAAATAACATGTCTTCCTCTCACTTCACCAATCAATTCCATCGTATCGATAACGTTGGCAACTTTTCTTTGTTTATAACAAATTACCACATCTGATTCTAAAAATTTAGAATACGCATAGGCTCTTTTAGAACCCCCCATGTCTGGTGATGCGATAGTTAAATTTTCTAATCCTAAACTTCTTACATAAGGCAAAAAGATAGTTGATGCAAACAGGTGATCTACTGGTTTTTCAAAGAATCCCTGAATTTGATCTGCATGTAAATCCATGGTCATAATTCGAGTAGCTCCTGCTGTTTCTAATAATTTTGCCACCAATTTTGCTCCTATCGGCACTCTTGGTTTGTCTTTTCTGTCTTGTCTTGCCCATCCAAAATAAGGAATTACAGCTGTTATGTGTCTGGCAGATGCTCTTTTTGCGGCATCAATCATTAACAACAATTCCATTAAATTATCTGCACTCGGAAATGTGGAACACACTAAAAACACACGAAGACCTCTAATAGATTCTTCAAAAGAGGGTTGAAATTCACCATCGCTGTATTTTGAGAATGTTACTTTACCTAGCGGCACACCATATTTACTGGCGATTTCTTCTGCTAGGTACACACTTTGAGAACACGCAAATATTTTTGCTTCAGGCTCTTTGTATGACATTTTAATTAGTTGTTTAGTAGTTAGTTAGTTGTTGTGTTGTGCAATTTGGGTGCAAAGTTAGTAATTAAATTGAACTCTGAAAGTAAAATTTTAAGTATTTTTATAATGAAATTAGAAACTTTAGTTATATTTGCACTCACTTTAAAAAGCCTCAAAGTAAATATTAATTTGCTTTTTGCTTTTCAATGCCCGGATGGCGGAATTGGTAGACGCGCACGACTCAAACTCGTGTTCCTTGGAGTGTGGGTTCGATTCCCACTCCGGGTACTTTAAAAGCCTGTAAAGTATTGATTAACAATACAATTACAGGCTTTTTTTATTGCAGTTGCCCGACCATTGCCCGACAATTATGTAAATAATATTATTTTAAGTGGTTATTAAATTTCAAT
>JBFYPW010000033.1:0-19096 GCA_041303115.1 Flavobacterium sp. | reverse complement strand
ACTATTTTTTATTAAATCAGGAAATAAAGGAGGCTGAATTCAAGCTACAAATGCAACTTTTGGGTTAAACAATAATTTTTCCATTACAAATATAGGTGATTCATAGTTATATCTCTTTCTAGGTCTGTTATTTAATTTATCCTGTATTGCTTTTATATCTTCATCTGAATAATCATCAAAGTTGCTTTTTTTCGGTATATACTGTCTTATTAGTCCGTTTAAGTTTTCGTTCGAACCACGTTCCCATGGACTGTATGGATTAGCAAAATAGAAGTTACAATACTCATCAGTAATGTATTGATGCCCTGCAAATTCTTTCCCATTATCACCAGTTATAGACTTGATATACGGTCGAATTTCATCTAGCATTTCTGCTAACTTTTCTCTTACCACCTCCGCGTCTTTTGAGCTTGTTTTTCTCATCCATACAGTGCCACATGCTCTGTCGTTTAGCGTGATAATTGCACCTTTATGGTCTTTACCAATAATAGTATCGACTTCTAAATGCCCAAATTCCTTCCGTTCTTCTGCTTCGGGAGGTCTCTTTTCTATACCGACTCGACCAACTATTATTCCACGTGAATCCTTGTTTGATCCGCGTTTTCTATATCGTCTACCTTGCCTTCGAAGATGAGTATGCAAATCTCCTTTGGCTTTTTTATCTTTCCAAATTAACTGATAAATTGTTTCGTGAGACACAGTTTCTTCATTGGTCTTTTTCATAAAACCAACTACTTGTTCAGGGCTGTAATCATCTCGAATTAAAGAAAATATTCTCGTTTTTATTTCTGGCGTAGCTCTTACTTTTCTCGGCTTGTTTTCAAGTCTAAACTCATATTTCTTTTGAGCTAAAACAGCCTTGTACTCGCCACTACGCCTATCGCAATTACGTTTTAGCTCTCTGTAAATTATACTTTTATCAACCGAGAGTGTTTTAGCAATTTCTGATTTAGATTTTTTTGTTTTCAATAATACCTCTATTGTGTATCTTTGTTCATAGGTAAGGTGTGCCATTACAACTTTATTTTTGGCGATTTAACGGGGTAAAATAACTCCTTTCCTAGAAACAGAAAGGGAAATTTTCGAATTTCTCTTCTGTTTTGAAGTTTTTAGCCCCATTAAAGCTAAAAGTTGCATTTGTTAATTGAATTTAAGTTTTATATTTTGCTTGAATTTTATTTTTATTAATTCTTTGTTGTTCTAACTTTATTTTATATATTTGAATAAATCAATTTGAAAATGAAATTTTTTGTTGTCACATTATCCCTTTTACTTTCTATTGGATTGTTTGCACAATCTAATAATAAGTTTGTTGATAATGATGATATTTCAGTTTCTTTCTATCCAAATCCTGCTTCTGATTTTCTAAATATTACCATCAAAGGAGGATTAACTAAAGGTTCTATTAAAATTTTTAGTGCTTTAGGTACTGAAATCTTTGCAGATGAATTAGATAGTTTTAAGAAAATTGATTTGTCTGACTTTAAGAATAATGTTTATTTAGTTAATATTTATTCCAACGAAGTGTTAGTTCAAACTACTAGGTTTGTAGTAAGACACTGATAGTTAGAGTTTATATATAAATTCTACTAATTCTATTATTTCTTTTTTTTGCTTCCTTACTGCTTGTTTTTTGTTATTTTTGTTTTGAAAAATATCCAATAAATTATGGCAAAAATTCGCAAACAAGACGCATTAGATTACCACTCCAGTGGTCGTCCAGGAAAAGTGCAAGTAATACCTACCAAGCCGTATGCTTCTCCACGTGATTTATCTTTAGCATATTCACCTGGTGTAGCTGAGCCATGTATAAAAATTGCTGAAAATGCTGATGACGTCTATAAATATACTGCAAAAGGAAATCTAGTTGCTGTAATATCCAATGGTACAGCTGTCTTAGGGCTTGGAAATATTGGTCCTTTGGCTTCCAAACCAGTGATGGAAGGTAAGGGAGTCTTATTTAAAATTTTTGCTGATATCGATGTGTTTGATATTGAATTAGATGCGTCTGACCCAGAATTATTTATCCAAACAGTAAAAGCAATTGCTCCAACTTTTGGTGGAATCAATTTAGAAGATATCAAAGCTCCAGAAGCATTTGAAATCGAGCGACGTTTAAAGGAGGAATTGAACATTCCAATTATGCATGATGATCAGCATGGCACTGCGATTATATCTTCTGCAGCGCTTCTAAATGCATTAGAGTTAGCAGATAAAAAAATCGGAGATGTTGTCATTGTTATTTCCGGTGCGGGTGCTGCAGCAATGTCTTGCGCTAAATTATATATTTCTTTAGGTGCTGACGTAAAAAAAATATTCATGTATGACAGTAAAGGGTTATTACATGCAGGTAGAAAAGATTTAGAGGATAATAAGTTAATTTTTGGTCAACATACAACCGGAGATAAATCCTTAGAAGAAATGTTTGTAAATGCAGATGTTTTTCTTGGATTATCGAAAGGTAATTTAGTTTCGAAAGAAATGATTGCATCTATGGCAAATGATCCAATTGTGTTTGCTTTAGCCAATCCTGAGCCAGAGATTTCCTACAAAGATGCTGTTTCAGTGCGTAAAGATATTATCATGGCAACTGGTCGTTCGGACCATCCTAACCAAGTGAATAACGTATTGGGATTCCCATTCATTTTCCGTGGAGCATTGGATGTTCGTGCAACTACTATTAACGAAGAGATGAAGTTGGCTGCAGTGAAGGCAATTGCTTCTTTAGCAAAAGAAACAATTCCAGAGGAGGTGATTGAAGCGTATGGAGATAAAAGTATTTCTTTTGGAAGAGAGCAAATAATTCCAAAACCATTAGACACGCGTTTGATATATTACGTTGCTCCAGCAGTAGCGAAAGCTGCCATGGATTCAGGCGTAGCTCAAAACCCAATTAAAGATTGGGATGCGTATGAAATGGAATTGAAAAACCGTTTAGGTTTAGATAATAAGCTATTACGAAATATTACCGTAAAAGCGCAAAGTAATCCAAAACGTGTTGTTTTCGCAGAGGCAGATAATTATAAAGTATTAAAAGCAGCGCAATTTGCCAGTGAAGAGGCAGTTGCATTTCCAATATTGTTAGGGAGCAGAAAACGCATTGAAGCAATTATCAATGAATATGCGTTGGAGTTTACGGATTTTGAAATTGTAGATCCGAAATCCGAAGAAGAGCAAGAACGACGTATTGCCTACGGAAAAGCGTTTTTTGAAAAGCGTAAACGCAAAGGATTTACGGAATTTGAGTCGATACAAATCATGCGTGAACGAAACCATTTTGGTGCCATGATGGTTGAAAGAGGGGATGCAGATGCAATGATTTCAGGCGCTACGCGTAACTATAAAGATGTAGTTAAACCAGCTTTACAAACAATAGGTACGCAAAAAGATGTAAAAACAATCGCAGGTTTGTATATTTTGATGACAAAAAGAGGGCCATTGTTTTTAGCAGATACGACAATTAACATGGATCCTACTGCAGAAGAAATTGCGGAAATCACGAATAATGTGGCGAAAACAATACGTAAATTTAAAGTGGTTCCAAAAATTGCTTTGTTAAGTTATTCAAACTTCGGATCATCACCAGGGAAAGATTCGATTAAAATGGCACAAGCAGTAGATATACTTCATGAAAAGTATCCTTCCCTTGTGGTAGATGGAGAGGTACAAGCAAACTTTGCCTTGAATAATGATTTGATGAATGAGAAATTTTCGTTCTCATCGTTAGCTAATAAGCAAGTTAACACCTTGATTTTCCCAAATTTATCTTCAGGCAACATTGCATATAAATTATTGCAAGAAATGATTGAAGGGGAGGCAATTGGTCCAATTTTAGTTGGTTTGAAAAAATCGGTGCATGTGGTTCAAATGGGTGCTTCTGTGCGTGAAATTGTTAATATGGTGAAAGTGGCAGTAGTTGATGCTCAAAACAAGTAATAGATGATTGCGCACATAAACGGAAAATTAGTAGAAAAAAATCCTACAACGCTAATTGTTGAATGTAACGGTTTGGGTTACGAAGTGAAGATTTCGTTACATACATTTTCTGCGATTGGTTCCGAGGAAGCAGTGAAAGTGTATACCCAATTTATTGTGCGTGAGGATGCGCAATTATTATATGGTTTTGCTACAAAGGAAGAACGTGAAATGTTTAATCATTTGATTTCCGTATCTGGTATAGGACCGAATACGGCGATGATTATGCTTTCTTCGTTAGTTCCAGAAGAAATTGCACATGCTATCCAAGTGGAAGATGTACGTACAATCCAAAGTATCAAGGGTATAGGAGTTAAGACTGCACAACGAGTTATCATTGATTTAAAGGATAAAATGGTAAAAATGAGTTTTTCTGCCCAAATTTTTACCAATGGACACAATACAAATCGTTTTGATGCGTTAACAGCTTTGGTATCCTTAGGATTCGATAAAAAGAATGCTGAAAAAGCAATAGAAAAGGTAAGCCAAGGTGATGAGTCAGTAGAACAAATCATTAAAGGTGCACTTAAAATTTTATAAACATTGAGTAAGCGTATAAAGTGCTATAAACAAAATTGTAGCAAGGTGATTATTATTACCTTGCTATCTTTGTTTTATGTCAGTTTATTTGCTCAAGATGTTTCAAAACCATTACCTTTTCCAATAAAGAAAACTTACGATCCATCAGAAACTGCTCCACAACGATTTGATTTGGGGGATCCAAGTAAACTAAAACAAACGATTGTTTATGATCCAATTTTACGTAAGTATGTTTTTAAGGAAACTTTAGGAGATGGTACACCTATAAATTATCGTAATCCTTCAATGATGACATTGAAAGAGTACTTAGAGTATGAACGTAAAAAATCTTTAGCAAATAATTTTAAAGATAAAATTGATGCACAAACAGAATCTGGCCAACCCTTAGTTCCACCAATTAAAGTTGGAGGAAAAGGATTCGCTAACTTTTTTGGTTCCGATGAAATTAGTATAAAGCCACAGGGGTCGGTTGAAGTATCGATGGGATTAAATCATTCGCGCCTAGATAATCCAATTTTACCAGTTGCGCAAAGGCGTTTGACGCGTTTTGATTTTCAGCAGAATATGCAAATAAATTTAGTTGGTCAAATAGGAACTAAATTAAAATTAAGTACGAGTTATAATAGTCAAGCTTCTTTTGATTTTGAGAATGTTACCAAGTTAGGATATACTGGGGATGAAGATCAAATTTTGCAGAAAATTGAATTAGGGAATGTTTCATTGCCTTTAACCACTTCTTTAATTCAAGGTTCACAGACGTTATTTGGTGTAAAAACACAATGGAAATTTGGAAAATTAACCATTGATAATGTAATAGCTTCTTCTAAAGGTAAGAAAACAGAAATAAATGTTGCTGGCAAGGCACAGGTACAAAACTTTGAATTATCTGCAGATAATTATGAAGCAAATCGCCATTATTTTATTGGCCATTACTTCCGTAATGCATATGATACTGCAATGGCGCAATTACCTATCGTAAATTCTCAAATCAATATCACACGAATGGAAGTGTGGTTAACAAATCGCGTGAATAGCACGTTGAATACACGAAATATTCTTGCGTTCACAGATTTAGGGGAAGCTTTACCACAAGATGTTCAAGGAGCTAATCCTGGACCTAGTAATTTTTCTTCCTATATATTTCCAGACAACAATTCGAATGGTTTGTATTCCTGGTTGTTGACACAAGATCAAATAAAAGGATTTTCCAACGCCGTAACAACTTTATCTAATGTAGTAACTGCACCTGGTCCATTTAAGCAGACTTTAGAATATGAGAAGGTTGAAAACGCACGAAAACTAACAGATCAGGAATATTCATACAATGCATTATTAGGATATATTTCGCTTAACCAACCAATTATTAATGATGAGGTATTAGCGGTTGCATATGAATATACCTATCAAGGAAAAACCTATCAAGTAGGACAATTTTCTACGGATGGAGTAGATGGTAAAAGTGCACTTTTCTTAAAATTATTGAAACCAACCTTGACTAATCCTAAGAATAAAATTTGGGATTTGATGATGAAAAACGTCTATTCGATAGGTGCTTATTCTTTGGATAGAAATGGATTTCGTTTGGATGTATTATATAACAATCCCGCAACAAGTTTACCTGTAAATTTTTTCCCGTATGATGGTTTAGATAAAGAACAGTTAGTTTCTTTATTAGGGATGGATAAAATGAATGTCAATAATCAACCTTTTTCGGATGGTTTATTTGATTTTTCACCTGTAAATTTCAATGGGAATAAGGCAGACAATGGAGGAACTATAAATCCAAAAAATGGACGTGTATATTTCACTACGATTGAACCTTTTGGACAAACGTTGCGTCAAAAAATGCTCGCAAAAGGTATTCCAATTACTACAGTTGATAAAATTGCGTTTACTGAATTATATGATTCTACTAAAACTGCTGCTCAACAAATTCCAGCAAAAAATAGGTTTATTTTTAAAGGTCAATATCAGTCATCCGTTAGTTCAGACATTCCGTTAAATGCTTTAAATGTTCCACAAGGAGCCGTTTCGGTAACTGCTGGTGGAATAAAATTAGTAGAAGGTACTGATTATACCGTTGATTATAATTTAGGTCGTGTTAAAATTCTAAATACAGGGGTATTAGAGTCAAATACACCGATAAAAGTTTCCGTTGAAAGTAATTCTGTGTTTGGCTTTCAGGCGCGATCCATGCTCGGGACCCATTTAAATTATCGTTTTAATAAAGATTTTAATATTGGAGCAACTTGGATGCGTATGACAGAACGTCCAATAACGCAAAAAGTAGATATTGGTTCTGAACCATTTAAAAATAATATGATTGGTTTTGATATTGCATTTAAACATGATCTACCATTTCTAACAAAAGCTGTAGATTTATTGCCATTATTATCTACCAGAGCTAAATCGTCTATCTCTTTTACGGGAGAAGTGGCACATTTAATTCCAGGTACACCAAAAGCAATTTCAGCAACAGGTATTTCCTATGTGGATGATTTTGAAGGTAGTCAAAGTACGATTGATTTACGTACACAAACAGCTTGGAAATTGGCTTCTATACCACAGAATCAACCTGATTTATTCCCAGAAGCAGAAAATAAAGATTTGAGTGCTGGTTTTAAACGTGCAAATATTGCTTGGTATTTAATTGATCCGATGTTTTATCAAGCAGGTAACACAACTCCTAAACACATAATTGATAATCCACAAATGTTATCAGATAGTAGGATGCGTGTTGTGTATCAGAAAGAGTTGTTTCCAAACTTACAACAACAAACGGGTACTTTCCAAAATATTCCAGTATTAGATTTAGCTTATTATCCGAAAGAACGTGGTATGTATAATTATGATACAACCTCTATGTTGGATAAACTAGGAAAATTTCAAAATCCTGCATCCAAATGGGGAGGAATTATGCGTTCTTTAAGTACTAATGATTTTGAGTTATCAAACATTGAATTTATCCAATTTTGGATTTTAAATCCATTTAATGAAGATGCTGAAAAAACAGATCCTAATTCTCTACATTCGGGGGGAGATTTATATTTTAATTTAGGAAATATTTCCGAAGATGTATTACCAGATTCTCGAAAAGCGTTTGAAAATGGATTGCCTACAGCCACAACTACTACAACAGATAATATAGATATTACGCAGTGGGCGCGTGTTTCCACACAAAATGTGGTTATTAATGCATTTGATCCAAATCCAACAAGTTTGGAATATCAAGATATTGGGTTAGATGGTTGGAATAACGATGCTGAAAAAACGAATTATGCATCCTATGTAAAATGGGTTCAAAATAATCCAATTTTAGCACCTGAAGTGAAAGATAAGATACTATCAGATCCATCAAATGACGATTATACGTATTATAGAAGTGATGAGTATGATAGTGAAAAGGCAGATATATTAACGCGCTATAAACGTTTTAATAGACACCAAGGAAACTCACCTTCGTTGGAAATGTCAGCCAAAATAAATGCTGCTGGTTATACTACCCAAGCTACTAATTTACCAGATGTAGAGGATTTAAATCAAGACAATAACCTATCAGAATCTGAGAGTTATTATCAATATAAAGTGAGTTTACGATCTAAAGATTTAGAGATTGGTAAAAATTACATTACCAATATTGTAGATGTTCCAGTAGGCAATAAGGTGGAAAAATGGATTCAATTTAAAGTTCCTGTTCGTGAACCACAAAAAATTATCAATGGTATTTCTGATTTCCGTTCCATACGTTTTATGCGTATGTTTTTGAAAGATTTTAATGAAGAAGTTATTGTTCGATTTGCGCGATTAGAATTTATTCGTGGGGAATGGAGAAAATATTTAGGCGATTTAAATTTACCAGGCGAAACATTTCAAACAGATCCAAATTTGACAACTTTTAATATTTCTGCGGTAAACTTTGAAGAAAATGCAGCTAGAACTCCTGTCAATTATGTCTTACCTCCGGGAATATTACGTGAGATTGATCCTTCCCAAGTTCAACAGCGTCAAATGAATGAACAATCGCTATCTTTTGAAGTATGTAATTTAAAAGATGGTTCCGCTAGAGCTGCATATAAAAATGTCCAATTTGATGTGCGTACCTACAAGAAATTAAAAATGTTTGTGCATGCGGAAGAAATAACTAAATCTAGTCCGTTAAAATCGAATGATCTTACTTTATTTGTGCGTTTAGGCTCTGATTTTACAGATAATTATTATGAGTATGAAATGCCATTGGAAACTACTGATTGGAATGAGACAGCATTAAAGGGTTCTCCAGTATCTACACCGGATGAAATTTGGCCAGATGTTAATAATTTGGAAATTGATTTTGACAATTTACTACTAGTTAAGAAAAAACGAAACAGCGTTACGGAAAATCCTAATTCAACTACTACTAATACGACTGAATATGTGATGGTAGATCCAGCTAACCCTAAGCGTTATCTTAAGGTAAAAGGGAGTCCCAACTTACAAGGAATTAAAACAATAATGATTGGAGTTCGAAATCCAGCAATAGAGAATAATAAATTATGGAACGATGATGGTTTGTCTAAATGTGGTAATATTTGGATAAATGAGTTACGCTTAACCGACTTCCAGAGTAACGGAGGTTCAGCTGCTGTAGGTAGAATGCAAGTTCAAGCAGCTGATTTTGCAAATGTATCTGTTTCCGGAAATTATTCTGGTCTAAACTGGGGGTCTATAGAAAGTCGAGTTCAAGAGAGACAACGGAACGAACAAATAGGTTTCGATTTTAATACTACCATGCAATTGGGTCAATTTTTAGGTAGTAAGCTAAAAATTTCTTTACCGTTTTTTTATGGGTATAATTTAGGTATAATTAATCCTGAATATGATCCTTTTAATCCAGATATCAAATTGAATGATTATCCTCTAGTAGAAAAAAATGAACGTGCTAAATCTGGTCAGGATTTTACAGAAAGAAGATCGTATAATTTCACCAATGTTCGTAAAGAGGCTAATCCTGATGCGAAACCTCATTTTTGGAATATATCCAATTTTTCTACTACATATGGATATAATGAAACATACAAACGGGATTTTAATATAGATTATGATCGAACAAGAAGTTGGAAAAGTGCATTGACGTATAGTTATAGCTTTACTGCAAAACCTATCGAGCCATTTAAAAAGGTAAAATTCATGCAGAAATCGAAATGGTGGAATATCCTAAAAGATGCTAATTTATACTTGACACCAAAAACAATTTCGATGAATAATGATGTTTTACGAAATTATAATGAACGTAAAGTACGTAATAACTTAGCACCTACGTATGAGTTTACACCTGTTTATGTTAAATCATTTACGTGGAACCGTTCGTATAGTTTAGGGTATGATATCACAAAAAATCTAAAGTTTACCTTTAACGCATCTGATCGCGCTATTTTTGATGAATCGAATGGACGGGTAGATAAAAAAGCGGACCCTGAAGGATATAAAGTTTTTCTGGATACGATAAAGCGTCAGTTGAATACATTAGGAAAAACAATGGATTATACCCATGATTATGCATTTAGTTATAATCTACCATTTGATAAAATTCCTTTGTTAGATTTTGTGACTGCATCGACAAAGTACAGCGGTACTTTTAATTGGCAACGTGCACCTTTAGGACAAAGTCAATTTGGAAATACGGTGCAAAATAGCCGTGTGGTAAATTTAACTTCTACTTTAAACTTGACAAATTTTTATTCTAAAGTACCATATCTTAAGAAAATTATAGAAAGTGGTAAAACGAATACGCGCCCACAATTATCTTCTAAGCAAGAAGTATTCCCTAAAAAACCAACAAAATTTGATCCAAATGTCACATCTTTTGGTAAACCATATAATCAATTAACTAGAAAGGAAAAAAGAAAAGAAGATCGTATTCGCCGGAAATTAGTTAGACAGGAAAAAAGAGAGGCTAAGCGGGAAAAGCGCGCTAAAGAACCCGTAAATAAAGTTGTTGCTACTATTGGTCGTGCGGTGATGAGTGTACGATCTGTTTCTGGAACTTACGCCTTAAATGATGGTACATTGCTACCAGGATATAATTTAGAGACACGCTATTTAGGAATGCCTGCTACTCCTCCAAGCGCACTTACAGGTTTCTTGTTTGGTCAACAAACCTATGATATATATGGTAAAAAAACAGCCTATGATTTTGCTCGAACTGCTGCGGATAATGGTTGGTTAGTAAAAAATCAAGCCTTAAATAAACAACATACGCTCACGCATTCGCAAAATATCTCAGGAAGAATGACAGTTGAGCCTTTGAAAGATGTGTCAGTTGAATTCAATTTTAATCGAAATTATTCTATGAATTCTAATGATTTCTTTCGTTGGAATGATTCTACACAAAGCTATCAGAATCAAAGTTTGGTAGAAACAGGTACCTTGACATATTCTACAATTGCTTTACGATCTTCATTTATAAAAACGGAGGATAATTATCAATCTTCTTCTTTTACTGCATTGCGTAATAATAGGGAGCAGGTTAGTCAGTTATTAGGAAATAAAAATCCAAATTCAAGTGTCGTTACAAATGGTTATGCGAAAGGGTATGGTTCTACGCAACAAGAAGTTTTAGTTGGGTCATTCTTGACTTCTTATACGAATAACAAGATGTCAACTAGAAATATAAATCCATTAGCAGCACTACCTTTACCTAATTGGTCAATAAATTATAATGGGTTTTCTAAAATGGAATTTTTTAAGAAACGTACTAAAAATATTACTTTACGTCACGCATATGCCTCTAGTGTTAGTATTTCTGGAATACAAACCAACCTAAAAGCGGAGCTAGATGCGTCTGGTAATCCATCCACGTTGGATTTAAACACGAATTTTATTTCAGAACGACAAATTCAAAATGTTGCGTTGACTGAACGTTTTTCTCCATTATTTGGTTTTGATGCTACTTGGAATTTCTTAGGCCAAGGTTTGATAACGAAAGTAGAATATAAAAAGGATCGTAATGCATCTTTAGCTTTAAGCAATCAACAAGTAACCGAAATTCTGTCCAAAGAGTGGGTTTTTGGTTCTGGAGTAAAATTCTCGAAAGTAAAGTTCCCATTTAAAATTCAAGGTAAAATACCTGAAAACGATTTAAATATACGTTTCGATTTTTCGTTTAGAGATAATTTCACCGTTATCCGTAAGATTGTAGAAAATACAAATCAGGCTACAGCAGGTCAAATGGTTATATCCATTAAGTCTTCTATGGATTACAATCTAGGACCTAATTTAACATTGATGATGTATTATGATCAGGTAATCAATAGACCGAAAGTAGCAACCTCTTATCCTACTTCTAATACAAGTGCTGGATTGAAATTGAGATTGAATTTAGCGGGTATATAGATTTTAATACTGTAGGGATATAGCATATATCCCTACAGTATTAAAATTACACCTTCCAATTGGAAATTAACTTAGGTAATTTCTTACGAAGTTTTTTAATTACTTTTTCTTTAGAATCTACATTTTTTAAACGAAGCAATTCATTGGCAATTACTTGTCCGTTTCGGTAAAATGTGAATTCAAAAGTAATAGACATAATTTCGTCGCGAAATAAAGGGAATAGATGGCTTGATGCTAACTCGTTTGCTAAACTTTCAAAATGAGTGGATGGTTTAAAGTTTTTATCAAACCCACGGATAGAAACTAAAATGTATGTATCTACATTTTTAGATTGTAATAATCGATTAATTGAGTCAGAAGCTAATACGGAAGCGATTTCACCTTGTTTTAGAATGTTTAAAGATGGAATAACTTGAACACCCTCATTCGCAAATAATTCTGCTAAATTTATTTCTAAAGTAAATTTTTCTTCTGGTCTGTCTAATTGAGCTACAATTAATCCATTGGTAAGCTGTATGTGCTTGTTTTGAGAAAAAGAAATGCTACCAACAAAAATTAATAAGCAAAATAGGAAATAGTTACGCATAATAAAAATTAAAAAACTTGAGAAGCAATTGCTTTCACTTCATCTGAATTAGACATGGTATAATAGTGAATACCAGGTACATTTTGTGCCTTTAATTCTTTCGATTGTTGGATTCCCCATTCAATACCCAAATGCTTCACCGCTTCGTTATTTTTACATTTTAACAATTCTTTCGCCAACGCTTCCGGATAGTCAATATGAAATAATTTAGGTAAGAAAGTAGTATGATTTAATGTTTTTATTGGTTTAATACCAGGAATAATTGGAACTGTAATACCAATCGCACGACAAGCATCTACAAATTCAAAATATTTTTGATTATCAAAAAACATCTGCGTGACGATATATTCAGCACCCGCATCTACTTTTGCTTTTAAGTAAAGTAAGTCAGTACTTAAATTCATTGCTTCAAAATGCTTTTCTGGATATCCAGCAGTACCAATACAATAATTAGTTGGTTCTAATTGGAAGTCTTCCGTGATATACTTTCCAGAATTCATTTCTACTACCTGTTTGATCAAATCAACAGCATATGCGTGTCCTTCTCGATGAGGTCTAAAGGCACTTTCTGTTTTGATGGAATCACCACGTAAAGCAAGTACATTATCGATACCTAAAAATTGTAAATCAATTAAAGCATTCTCCGTTTCTTCTTTACTAAATCCACCACAAATTAAGTGAGGCACCGCATCTACTTGGTATTTATTCATAATAGCAGCACAAATACCTACGGTACCTGGACGTTTACGAATGGCTATTTTTTCAAGTAGACCATTATCACGTTCTTTAAAAATATATTCCTCGCGGTGGTAGGTAACGTTAATATATTTTGGCTTGAATTCCATTAAAGGATCGATACCATCAAAGATAGATTGAATACTTTTTCCTTTTAAAGGAGGTAAAATTTCAAATGAAAATAGGGTTGATTTTGCTTCGTTTAAGTGATCTATAACTTTCATTTCTGGCTATTAAAAATTCAGATTATGCCACTAAATTACGAAATATGTAGGAAGTCGAACATGTCAAAAACAACTATCCTAAAAAATAGTTTTGTCGATGCGTTCAAAAAGTTATTCTTTGTGGTAATTTTACTTCAAAAATTGAGCAAATATGTTACATTCAATGACAGGATATGGAAAAGCTTCCGGCTCCTTTGAAGATAAAAAAATCAGCGTAGAGATTAGATCGTTGAATAGTAAAAGTATGGATTTGTACACGCGTATTGCAAGTCCATATCGTGAAAAAGAATTAGAAATCCGTCAATATGTTACCAATGCCTTAGATAGAGGCAAAGTAGAGCTAAATATTCAAATCGAAAGTATTGGTGTTTCAAAATCGGTGGAAATCAATAAAGTGCTCGCACAAGCATATTACCAAGATTTAAAAGAAACAAATGCGTTAATCGGAGAGTCTAGTTCGGATTATTTAGCCATGGTTTTACGTATGCCGGAAATTTATACCCAAACAAAAGACACTACTGTTAGTGACGAGGAATTTACTCTCGTGTATAACATTGTTGCGGATGCATGTTTGAATTTGAATACGTTTCGTCGTCAGGAAGGACAAGCTTTAGAGAAAGAATTTACAGAGCGTATTGAAGAAATTAGAAGTCTGCTGAAACAAGTAGATTCTTACGAATCCGTGCGCATCGATATCATTAAAGAACGGATGCGAAAAGGATTAGAAGAAGCAGGTTCTGTCGTTGGTTTTGATGAAAATCGTTTTCAACAAGAGTTGATTTTCTACATTGAAAAATTAGATGTTTCCGAAGAAAAAATGCGTTTAGCGAATCATTTAGATTATTTTTTGGAAACAATGGTACTTCCTGCAGCAGGAAAAAAATTAGGATTTATTACACAAGAGTTAGGTCGTGAAATAAATACCTTAGGCAGTAAAAGTTACCATGTCGAATTACAAAAAATAGTAGTAGATATGAAAGATGCTTTAGAGAAGATTAAAGAACAAGTATTGAATACATTATAAATTATGAGTACACCAAAAATTACTGGTAAAAGTATCTTATTTTCAGCTCCATCAGGTGCGGGGAAGACTACAATTGTTCGTTATTTATTGGAACGTTTTCCAAATTTAGTTTTTTCCATTTCTGCATGTAGTAGAGACCCTCGACCAGGAGAAGTGGATGGTAAAGATTACCATTTTTTAGGCGTGGAAGGCTTTAAGCAAAAAATCGAAGCGGATGCATTTTTGGAATGGGAAGAAGTATATGCAAATAATTATTATGGAACGTTACACGAAGTAGTTGAAAAATTATGGAGTGAGGGAAAAGTAGTAGTTTTTGATGTAGATGTATTAGGAGGTATAAATATAAAAAACAAGTTAGGTGATCAAGCACTATCTGTTTTTGTGCAAGCTCCTTCTATCGGAGAGTTAGAGCGTCGTTTACGTGCACGAAGTACGGAAACAGAAGAAAAAATACAAATGCGTATGGCGCGCGCTGAAGAAGAATTAGCATTAGCATATAAATTTGATGTGATTTTAGAAAACGATAACTTAGAGAATGCCTGCACGAAAGCAGAAACGATTGTAACTAATTTTTTAAATAGATAAAATGCGCGTAGGATTATTTTTTGGTACGTTTAATCCTATTCATGTAGGTCATTTAGTAATTGCTAATTATTTTGCCAATTTACCAGAATTAGATCAGGTTTGGTTGGTTGTTACACCGCAAAATCCCTTAAAGCAAAAAGCAACCCTACTTGCAGATCACCACCGTTTGGCCTTGGTAGAACTCGCGATTGAAAATAACGATAAACTCAAAGCTTGTGACATTGAATTTAAAATGTCAAAACCTAATTATACGATAGATACCTTAGCTTTTCTAAAAGAAAAACACCCCAAAAATACATTTGCATTAATACTTGGAGAAGATAATTTACGCGGATTTACAAAGTGGAAAAACTATGACCTAATCCGTAACAATTATCTGATGTTTATATATCCACGGGTACTTACTGTTCAGGAAATGGAACAAAATGATTTCCAGAATGACCATTCTACTTTATTAAAGGATTTCCCGAATGCCCATTTTTGCTATGAAGCGCCAATGCTGAAAATTTCTTCTACGTATATTCGTCATGCAATTAAAAATAAGCAAGAAGTTCACTATTTATTGACAGAGGAAGTTAGAAAATATGTGGATGAAATGAATTTTTATAGATAGCAAACTTAGAGTTCCCTTTTCCAATATTCATTTGGTATCTTTGTTCCATTAAAATCAAAACAAATGAATTTAAATTTAGAAAATAAAACTGCATTTGTGTGCGGAAGTACACAAGGAATAGGAAAAGCTAGTGCATTAGAAATGGCTTCTTTGGGAGCAAGTATTGTATTAATTGCACGAAATGAAGATAAATTAAAAGCTACTTTAGCAGAATTACCTTCTCCGGTAGGACAAAAACACAGTTACATTGCTGCTGATTTTACTAAACCTACTGAATTGAAAGCTGCTGTTGAAAAACACATTGCATCCGGAGTAAGTTGCCATATTTTAGTTAACAACACAGGCGGACCAAAAGGTGGACCAATTCGTGAGGCAGCAATCGATGAGTTTTACGATACGTTCACACAACATTTAATTTGTAATCATATCTTGGTACAGGCGTTATATCCGATCATGAAAGAGAATGGATATGGTCGTGTAATTAACATAATTTCAACAAGCGTTAAACAACCATTACCAAATTTAGGTGTTTCTAACACAATTCGTGGAGCAGTAGCTAGTTGGAGTAAAACATTGGCTACTGAGTTAGCACCATTTAATATTACGGTAAATAATGTATTACCTGGGGCTACAAATACTATTCGTTTACAAGGTATTGCGGAAGCAAAATCAGCAAAAACCAATGAAACGATTGAAGATATTTTTGCAGATATGGCAGCTGAATCACCAATGGGTAGAATCGCAGAGCCAGAAGAAGTTGCAAATGCAATAGCATTTTTGGCATCTCCAGCAGCAAGTTATATTAATGGAATTAACGTTCCAGTAGATGGTGGTAGAACGAAATCGTTGTAATAATTGAATTTAGTATTTGTATTAATATTTATGTAGGGATAGGGCATGCCCTATCCCTACATAAATATTAAAATTACCCTAACACATCCCCCCGTTGACTGTCTAGTTTCAATAAGACAAACATCATTACGCTAAAGGACATCATCGAAGAACCTCCATAACTAAAGAAAGGTAAAGGTATACCTATTACAGGTGCAAAACCGATATCCATTCCTATGTTTACAGCGAAGTGATAAAACAATATCATAGCAACACAGTAGGCATACACGCGATTAAACCGCGATTTTTGTCGTTCAGCAATTTGTACTATACGGAAAAGCATGAACATAAATAGACAAATCAATGTAAAACTTCCAAAAAATCCCCATTCTTCTGCTAAAGGACAAAAGATAAAATCTGTTTCAGATTCCGGAACGTGATTCGATTCCACACTAGCTACGCTCGCATTACCATATCCTTTTCCAAAAAATCCTCCAGAACCAACTGCAGCCATAGCGCGGTTACGGTTATAATCTTCCCCATCTGGATCTTCGCGTAAACCCAAGAATAGTTCAATACGGTCTTTTTGGTGTTTTTTCAAGCCTTGAAAACCAAAATTTACAATGGAGGAAATTAAAGAACAAAGAAAGAATCCAATAACTACAATCATGGTAATTCGATTTCGTTCGCGTTTAGAAGCAAAGAATCGAAGTATTAGATACGTTGCTAGTCCCATAAAGAATAAAGCGCCAATTACCCCAAAAAACCCAGGAATATCAACTCCTGGAATTAAAAAGAAATGAATGGTATTATTACTCATTAGTAGCGTTGTGATAGATAAAAAAACGACTACGAAAAAGATAGGGATAAAGTGAGAACCCACCCACGTACTTTTGAATCGTACACCAGGTATCAAGTTTACCAAATGTAATACAATAGGATCATAGGTTATTCCTTCCCGATACATTACAAATAAAAACCCAGTAAATACGACAAAAGTACCTGCATCTGGTTGAAGTAATATCAATACCATTGGAAATAATAAGATGATATTTGCAATGATAACGGTGTTTACGTTTTGTTGTTTTACATTGATACTATTAACATAACTTGCTAAAGCAATGGCAGTTCCAATTTTTGCAAATTCTGCTGGTTGAATTCCAAGGGATCCTATTCCTAACCACGCATGCGCACCATTTACGCTTGGCATAAAGAGAACAATTACTAATAGCACGAGACAGAAAAGATAAATAGGTATAGCAAATTTTCGGTAAATACTGGCATCAATTAAGAATACCAATAAACCTAAAAACATGGAGATTCCAACCCACATTATTTGTTTACCATATTTTTGAGAAAAATCAAATAAATCAGGATGTTTAGGGTTAAAAGCAGCAGAATAAACATTTGCTACACCCATAAATACCATGACAAGGAATACAATAAATAATCCCCAATCTATATTTCCTAAAAGTGATTCGTCTCTTTTCATATGTCTAGACATTAGACGTCAGACATTAGACATTAGACGTCAGACTGTATATTTTGTCTTAGGTCTCAAGTCTTAGGTCTTAAGTCTATAATTTAATCTAAATCCGATTCCAGAATATGTTCTTCTTTTTCTTTATCGGTAATTTTTTTCTTTAAATATTTTTCCATCATTAAGTTGGCGATAGGTGCAGCCCATGTTCCTCCAAAACCGGCATTTTCGATAAATACAGCGATGGCTATTTTAGGTTGATACATTGGTGCAAACGCTATGAAAACAGAGTGGTCTTTTCCTTGTGGATTTTGAACAGTTCCAGTTTTACCACAAACGATAATGTCTTTAATACGTGCTTGGGATCCAGTACCACCGTTTTCGTTGACTACCTTGCGCATACCTTCAATTACCGGATCAAAATGTTCCCGATGAATCAAGGTATAATTTTTTTTGCGGTATATTGGTAATGGTCCTTGACTACCAATTGATTTCACAAAATGTGGTGTGATAAACCACCCTCTATTCGCTAATATTGCTGCAAGATTTGCTAATTGTAATGGAGTAGCTTTTACTTCTCCTTGTCCAATGGAGTTGGAGCGTATCGTACTAAATGCCCATGCGTTATGCCCATACCATTTATCGTAGTAGGCTGGATCCGGAATTAATCCTGGTCTAATTCCAGTAATATCTGTTTCTAATTTCACACCGAAACCAAAACTCTTCATGTATTTGGTCCATTTAGCTAAACCAATCGGTGCATCTTGCGTCACTTTTTTACGCTTACCTTGTTGGATAATTTTCTTTACGGTATAATAAAAATAAGGATTACACGAATATTGTACAGCTTCGGCTACATCACGGGCGTGTGGGTGATTGTGACATCCTACCATACTTTTAGTACATGGGAAACCAGTACTTGGTTTAATTACACCTTCTTGCAATGCAGTTAGTGCCTGAATCAGTTTAAAAGTCGACCCTGGTGGATATTCAGCAGATAATGGTCGTGGGTACAATGGTTTTGATGGATCTGTTATTAACTTGGAATAATTTTTTGAAATACTTCTTTTTCCAACGAATAAATTTGGGTCAAATGTTGGTGCAGATACTAAGGCTAATACTTCTCCAGTAC
>JBFYPW010000032.1:0-19294 GCA_041303115.1 Flavobacterium sp. | reverse complement strand
ATTAATAACTAAAATTACTAACCAAATAAGTATTAAAAATGAAAAAAATTACGAGTTTTTTGAAAAAATCGGTTTTTTTGATAGCTATTTTGCTATTTAATCAGTCGTTTGCTCAAAATGGTTCTTTGTCAGGAAAAGTAACTGACACTAAGGGCTTGCCAATTAATGGCGCGAGTGTATCAAATGGAAGTAAAACAACTACTACAAATGAAGAGGGTAGTTATGTACTTTCTGATTTACAAAGTGGTACGGCCACAATTAAGGTTGCCATGTCTGGATACTCAGATATGAGAAAAGAAATTGAAATAAGTGGAAGTACCACTTATAATTTTCAATTAGTAGAACAATCTTCAAACATTGATGAAATTGTAGTTACGGGTGTTGTTAGATCTGCAACAAAATTACAATCTAGTGTTTCTGTAAGTTCTATTTCTGGAGCACAAATTGAACAAGCAGCTCCTAGAGCAACTGCTGAGATTTTCCGTTCCATTCCGGGTATTAAATCAGAATCAACTGGTGGAGAAGGAAACGCAAACATTACAGTTCGTGGTATTCCTGTAGCATCTGGAGGTGCAAAATTCTTACAAATTCATGAAGATGGTATGCCAGTTATGCAATTTGGAGACGTAGCTTTTGGTAACGCAGATATTTTTATTAGAGCAGATCAAACGGTTCAAAGAGTAGAGTCAATAAGAGGAGGTTCTTCTTCTACTTTAACAAGTAATTCTCCTGCGGGTATTATCAACTTTATTAGTAAAGATGGTAAAAAAGAAGGCGGTAGTTTTATGCAATCCGTTGGTTTAGATTACGGAAATAATCGTACAGATTTTGAATACGGTTCGCCAATTTCTTCTTCATTACGTTTTCATGTTGGTGGATTTTACAGACAAGGTGAAGGTCCAAGAAATGCTGGATATACTGCAAATTTAGGAGGTCAATTTAAAGCGAATATGACTAAAGATTTTGAAAAAGGATATGTGAAATTATATTTCAAATATTTAAATGATAAATCTATTGGATATTTACCAATGCCAGTAAATGTATCAGGAACTAATGCAAATCCAAATTGGAGTTCATTATCTAATTTTAATATATTACACGATACACCTCACAGTGCTTATTTTCAAGATAACTTAACAATTGGTGCAGATGGTGAAAGAAGAAGAAGTAACTTATCTGATGGAATGCGTCCAATTGCAACATCTTTTGGAGGTGATATCTCTTTTGATTTAGGAAACGAATGGAAAATAGATAGTAAATTCAGACAAAACTATAACAAAGGTCGTTTCGTTTCTGCTTTCCCTGCAGAAGTTGCAACTGCTGGTGCTTTAGCTACCGCTTTTGGTGTGGCAAACTTAACATACGCTAACGGACCTCAAGCTGGACAAAATTATAGCAGTAATGCATTAGCTATGAGAATTCATACTTTTGATACTGAGATTAATAACTTTAACAACTTTACTAATGATATGAAATTAACTAAAAAATTAGGTAATTTCGATTTAACATTAGGATACTATAAAGCATTCCAAAATATTTCAATGTCTTGGTTATGGAACTCTTACTTAATGGAAGTTAAAGGAGATAACGCAGCTTTATTGAATGCAGGTGCAAATTCTGTAAACGGATTATATGCATACGGAGTTCCTGCTTGGGGTAACTGTTGTACAAGAAATTACGATGCTAATTATGACATTACAGCTCCTTATGTAGCGGGTGCATTAAAAGCAAACGAAAAATTAACAGTAGACGCAAGTATTCGTTTTGATTCTGGTAAAGCACGTGGTTCATATGCGGGTGCAACACAATCTTTAAATTTAGATGTAGATAATAATGGTACGATTCAAGGTCCAGAACAAAGTGTTTCTGTAGTTGATAATGCAAACAGAAAACCAATTAACTACGATTATAATTATGTTTCTTACTCATTTGGAGCTAATTATTTACTAACAGATTCTCAATCTTTATTTGGTAGATATAGCCGCGGAGGAAGAGCAAATGCTGACCGTTTATTATTTGGTGCAAATATTTTAAATGATGGTTCTGCGGCTCCTGGTTTAAGTGCTGATATGGTAAACCAAGCGGAATTTGGTTACAAACGCAAAGGAACAAACGCTTCTATTTTCGCAACGGCTTTCTTAGCAAATGTATCTGAACAAAACTGGGATTTTGCAGGTGCAGGTGGTGGAATCAGACAAATTCAAAGAAAATATAATTCTTATGGTATAGAATTAGAAGGAAACTATAGAGTTAAAAATTTCTCAGTAAACGGAAGTGTAACGTATACTAAAGCAGAAATTGCTGATGATGTAATAACACCAGCGGTTAATGGTAACAAACCAAGACGTCAAGCTGATTTTATTTACAATGTTGTTCCTACATATAAGTTTGGTGCAAACAAACAACATAATTTTGGTTTTAGTGTAATTGGTACAACAAAATCATACGCTCAAGACGATAATAAATTAGTGATGCCTGGTTATGCTTACGTAAACCCATTCTTAAGTTTCGAATTAACTAAAGGACTTTCTGCAACTGTAAACGTAAATAACGTTTTTGATACTATTGGGATTACAGAAGTAGAAGAAGGAAGTATTACTGAAAACACAAACAATATTGTAAGAGCAAGATCTATTACTGGAAGAACAAGTTCATTAACTATTTCTTACAGATTCTAAAAAAAGTTTCATATTTGTTTATTCAATTCCTGTATCAGATTTTTTCTGATATGGGAATTGTTTTAAATTTTAAAAACAATAATAATGAAAAAAATAATTTTTCTGTTATTAACAATTTTCGGAACTTTTACTGCAAATGCACAAGAAAAAAAATCAGTAGAAACTACTCCTAAAACCATTGTTTATGGCAGTGACGAATGTCATCATTGTATTGATACGAAAGCGTTTTTAACTAAAAATAAGATTTCTTTTGAATTTTTTGATATTGATAAAAATCCAGAAGCTTTAAAAGAAATGTTAACGAAACTAAGAAATGCAAAAATCAGCACACAAAATCTTGGCATTCCTGTAGTCGATAAAAACGGAGTTATTTATATGAATAACGGTGTGTTTGAAGAATTTTTACAAAAAATAAAATAAACTATGAGTGCTAAAGTAAAATTAAGTTTTTGGCAAATAATTAATATGAATGTTGGGTTTTTTGGCATTCAGTATAGTTTTGGCTTGCAACAAAGTGCTGTAAATCCAATTTATGATTTTTTAGGCGCAAGTCCAGATGAATTGCCGCTACTTAATTTAGCAGGTCCGTTAACGGGATTATTAGTGCAACCGATTATTGGAGCATTAAGTGATAAAACGTGGATTCCAAAATTAGGCGGAAGAAGAAAACCTTACTTTTTTATAGGAGCAATTATTTGCAGTATCGCATTATTTTTATTTCCATTTAGTAGCTCATTATGGATGGCAGCTGGATTATTATGGATATTAGATGCTGGAAACAATACGGCAATGGAACCTTACCGTGCTTTTGTTGCTGATAAATTAGACGAGTCTCAACAACCCATTGGTTTTCAAGCACAAAGTTTTTTTACAGGATTTGGACAAACTTTAGCTAATGTATCGTTATTTATTTTTCCAATGATTTTTATTGGAACTACCGGTAAATTACCTACTTGGGTATTTGCTTCATTTATATTAGGTGCTGTATGCTCTATTGGTTCAGTATGGTGGAGCTCATATACAACAAAAGAAATCCCACCATCTGATGAAGAATTACAAAAAATTCAATCGGAAAAAGTTAGTGTTTTTACCCCGTTTGTAGATATTTTCTTAGCTATTAAAGAAATGCCAAAAGTAATGTGGCAATTGGCATTAGTATATTTGTTTCAATGGTATGCATTGTTTTGCTATTGGCAAAATTCCTCTAAAAGTATTGCGCTTTCTGTTTGGGATACCACGCCACAAAAAAACATTAAATTATACGAAGAAGCAGTTGCTTGGACAGGCTTAGTAAATGGATGGTATAACATTGTGACATTTTTATGTGCTTTTGGTTTGGTTTATTTTGCTAAAAAATATTCGCCTAAATTGGTTCATTTTGGATGTTTAGTGCTTGCGGCAATTGGGTTTTTAATTTTTCCTTATATTGAAAATAAGTTTTTATTATTTCCAGCAATTACAGGTTTTGGAATAGGTTGGGCTAGTATGATGGGAATTCCTTATTTGATGGTGGTAAACAATATTCCAAAAGAACGATATGGTGTGTATATGGGAATTATTAATATGATGATTGTGATTCCTATGTTTATCCAAACCATAAGTTTCGGATACATTATGAAGCATTTTTTACAAAACGATCCAAGACAAGCAATAACATTTGCAGGTATTTTATTAGTTTGTGCAGCCCTATTTACGTTATTCATTTCTACTAAAAAATCA
This sequence comes from Flavobacterium sp., assembly GCA_041303115.1. GTDB lineage: Bacteria > Bacteroidota > Bacteroidia > Flavobacteriales > Flavobacteriaceae > Flavobacterium. The sequence goes on along the minus strand of JBFYPW010000032.1, from coordinate 14,897 downwards.
GTAAATGAATAATGTTTTTTTTCATAAAGCGATAGCACTACTTCATAAAGTTAGTACAAAAAATGGTTTTTTAGCTAGTGCTGAAAATACATCTAATTATCAACGTGTTTGGGCAAGGGACGGCGTAATTTGTGGTTTAGCAGCTTTGGCTACAGCTGATGAAAAACTAATTGCTACTTTCAAAAACACGTTAGAAACGTTAGCAGATAATCAACACGAAATAGGGACTATTCCATCTAACGTATTAATTTCTGAAGGCAAAACAGAAGTGAGTTATGGTGGCTTAGCAGGAAGAGTAGATGCGGTTACTTGGTTTATCATTGGTGTATGTCAATACGCAATTAGTCAAAATGAACCAGAATTTGTTTTAAAATATAAAACCCAAATAGAAAAAGCATTAGTATTATTAAATGCTTGGGAATATAATAATAAACATTTGTTATATGTGCCACTTTCGGGCAATTGGGCAGATGAATATATAACAGATGGCTATGTTTTGTACGATCAACTATTGCGAATATGGGCTTTAAAATCGTATAATCTTTTTGCAAAATCTGAGATTCTTTCAAAAAAAATTATAGACATTACGGATCAAGTTGAAAGTAATTTTTTACCAAATTCTTTAGAAGAAAAATATCACGAAAAAGCATATCAAGAGCTCGTTTTTAATAAATATTTGCCTAGTTCATTTTCTCCTTCAGGGTATAAAACTCAATTTGATGCCTTTGCTAATGCTTTGGTAGTTTTATTGAAACTTGGAACAAAAGAAAATCAAAATCAAATTTTAGAATTTGCGTCAAGCTTAGCTTCAGAAACTAAATTAGGTTTGGTTCCTGCTTTTTGGCCTCCGGTTTTTCAAGAAGATGAACACTGGAATTTGCTAAAAAATAATTGCAAATACGAATTCAGAAATTTCCCTTACGAATTTCATAATGGGGGAAGTTGGCCAATGGTGAATGGATTTGTAGGTTTAGCAATGCTAAGTCAAAATCAAACCGATAATGTCGCCCGTTTGTTAGAAAAAATAAACCAAGCCAATGCGATATATGATTTTTCATTTTATGAAAATTTCAATACAGATACACAAGCGCCTAACGGAGTTGCTTTTTGTGCTTGGAGTGCTGCGGCAACTGTTTTAATTCACCAATCATTACATAATAATTTTAAATTAGTATTTTAAGTTGAAAACTATAGATATCATATGCATAGGAGAAGTTTTAATTGATTTCATTGGACATGAAGTCAATACTTCTATAAATAAAACCAAAGATTACCATCGATTTTTAGGAGGTTCGCCTACTAATGTTGCTGTAAATGCTTCTCGTTTGGGGCTGCATGCTGTTTTAGTTGCATCATGTGGAAATGACGGTTTGGGCGATTATGTAATTCGAAAATTAAAATCAAACCATGTTAATTTTCAGCATGTAAGAAAGTCTGAAACGACGCCAACCTCTGTAATTTTTGTTTCTAAATCTACTGAAACTCCAGATTTTATTCCATATCGTCAAGCAGATTGCGAAATTTTTGAATCGCAATTATCGGATGAAATTATTGAAAAAGCTAAAATTTTTCATACCACTTGTTTTGCTTTAAGTAAAAATCCTGCACGTGAAACTATTTTAAACAGAGCTAATAAAGCATCAGAATTAGGTGTAAAATTAAGTATAGATATTAATTTTTCAGAACGAATTTGGCCAAATAGAGAAGAAGCAAAACAGGTTTTAAAAGAATATTTGGCTAATGATCCATTGGTAAAATTAAGCGAAGATGATTGCTATAGGTTGTTTGACGAAGTAAAATCTGACGCATTTATTTTTGATTATTTTCATCAAATGGGTGCTTCCACAATTTGTTTAACGAAAGGAAAAAATGGCGTAGTAGTTTCTGACACAAAACAAGGTGTATTTTTTCAACCTGCATTTCAAATAAACGAAATAAAAGACACAACTGGCGCAGGAGATGCTTTTTGGACAGGTTTTTTATATGCGCAAATTCAAAATAAATCTATAGAAGATTGTGTAACTCTGGCTCAAAAATTGGCGGTTATCAAATTACAAAACGTTGGTCGATTACCAGACAATATTAATATTAAAGAAATTATTGAAGTATAAAGTTAGTTACATTTATATATTTTTTTAAGAGTTGTGCAATTTGGCGCAACTCTTTTTTTTATTCCTTTTAATATAAAAACAAAGAAAATATAACTTTTTAAAAATCAAAATCTTCAACTGAAAAAATAGTTAGTTCTGTAGACTTTAAAGAACATAAAATAAAAAAGCCCCAAATATAATTTGGGACTTTTCAAAAAAACTAACTTTTAAAATATAATTTTGCTTGAGCACGGATATTAATCCGCACCATTAGGTATAATTTTATTGGTTTATGAGGAATGGTGTTTTGCCGTCTGTAACAATAATTTTAGCATTTGGCGATTTTGATAGCTCATTAAAAGCGTCAATACTTCTTAACTTGATGATCTCGTTTGTTAATCCTTCTGATAGTATTTTTTGAGCATCTCTGGTTCCTTTAGCTTCTATGATTTTTCTTTCTGCTTCAAATTTTTCTTGTTGCAGTACAAATTCCATTCTCATAGCATCTTGTTCCGCTCTTAATTTACTTTCAATAGATTGAGACAATCCAATAGGAAGTTGAATACTTTTCATTAATACAGATTCAATCGCTATTCCTTTGTTAAGCAAATTGTCAGCCATTTTCTTTAATATATCAGCCTCAATTTCAGATCTTTTTCCAGAATGCATATCTTTTGCATAATATTGAGAACAGATGTCTGCCGATGCAGATCTAAATACATTGGCAATAATTCCCTCGTAATTAAGCCCTAAGTCATTTACAATTTTTACTACTTCAGTCTTTTCTAACCTGTAAAGAATTGAAATTTGAGAAGTAATACTTAAACCCTCTTTACTAGGTAAATTTAAGCTTAATTCTAAATTTCTTGTTTGAATGGAAGTTATTACGATTTTTGAAGTAATTGGATTAAAAAAAACGGGCCCCTGACTGTATACTTGATCAGATAATCTGCCAAGCTTTTGTTTTAAACCTACTTCACCCGGTTTTATAGTTACACAACTAGTAAGCGCGAAACTTATCATTAAAATTAAAAAATGTTTTTTCATAACTTTATTTTTTTTTCCAAATTTCAGCAATTTAATTCATATATTTTTATTTATATTTTCAATATAAAGCATAAATAAAATTTATGTGAATTTATTATTTTAATTTTATTAATCAAAAATAAAACCAACATTTCGTTACAATAATTTTTTAAATTATCAATAAAATAGGCGCTTTAGGCACTTTGTTTGAAATCAAATGTTTTGTAATTTTTATATCTAAAAGAAATTGCAATTTTTTAAACAATCGTTATTGTTATTTCAATGCTTATTTTATCTTTGTGAGTTGATGCAAATGATTATATATGTCTACAAATAACAATAAAAGAAGAGAAGCTTTACTATACCACGCCAAACCTACACCTGGAAAAATTCAGGTAGTGCCTACAAAAAAATATGCTACACAACGTGATTTGTCTTTGGCTTATTCGCCAGGAGTGGCAGAGCCGTGTTTGGAAATAGCAAAAGATGTAAATAACGTTTATAAATATACGGCTAAAGGAAATTTAGTTGCTGTAATTACCAATGGAACTGCCGTTTTAGGCTTAGGCGATATTGGTCCAGAAGCCTCTAAACCAGTAATGGAAGGTAAGGCATTACTATTTAAAATATTTTCGGATATCGATGTTTTTGATATTGAAGTAGATGCCACAGATATTGATAAATTTGTAGAAACTGTAAAAGCTATTGCGCCTACTTTTGGAGGAATTAATTTAGAAGATATAAAAGCACCAGAATCGTTTGAAATTGAACGAAGATTGGTGGAGGAATTAAATATTCCAGTAATGCATGACGACCAACATGGAACTGCAATAATTTCTTCAGCAGCACTTTTAAATGCGTTAGAAATTGCAGAAAAAGATATTTCTAAAATAAAAGTAGTTGTTTCTGGTGCGGGTTCAGCGGCATTGGCTTGTGCGAATTTATATGTATTATTAGGCGTGAAACCAGAAAATCTTTACATGTTTGATGTAAATGGATTATTAACCACTTGCAGAGATGATGTTTCCGAATTGCAAATGCGTTATGCAAAATCTTGTGAACCGGCTTTTTTATCGGAAATAATAAAAGGTGCCGATATGTTTTTAGGATTATCCGTAGGTAATATATTAAAACCAGAAATGTTACTATCTATGGCAGCCAATCCAATTGTGTTTGCTATGGCTAATCCAGTTCCTGAAATAGATTATAATATAGCTATAAATACTCGTGAAGATATCATTATGGCTACAGGCCGCTCGGATTATCCAAATCAAGTAAATAATGTATTAGGATTTCCTTATATTTTTAGAGGCGCTTTAGATGTTAGAGCCAGAAAAATTAACGAAGCTATGAAAATGGCTGCTGTTAGAGCACTAGCAGAATTAGCCAAATCACCCGTTCCTGAACAAGTAAATATTGCTTATGGCGAAAAGAAATTGGTGTTTGGAAAAGATTATATTATTCCAAAACCATTTGATCCAAGATTGATTTCAACCATTTCTCCAGCTGTTGCAAAAGCAGCTATGGAAAGTGGCGTAGCGGATATAGAAATTACAGATTGGGATAAATACGCAACTGACTTACAAGAACGATTAGGTGGCGATAATAAAATTGTAAAATTACTTACAAATAGAGCCAAAACAGAACCTAAAACTATTGTTTTCGCCGAAGCAGATCAGTTAGATGTTCTAAAAGCTGCTCAAATTGTTCATGAAGAAGGAATTGGAATTCCAATTTTATTAGGAAACATAGAAATTATTCAAGAATTAAAAGAAGAAATTGGATTTGATGCAGATTTGAAAATCATCGATCCAAAATCTAAAGATGAAAATAAAACCAGAGAAAAATACGCGCAATATTTTTGGAAAGCCAGACAACGTAGAGGAACTTCTTTGTTAGATGCTCAAAAATGGATGCGTGAGCGAAATTATTTTGCTGCCATGATGGTAAATGCGGGTGATGCAGATTGTATGGTAACGGGATATTCTCGTAGTTATCCAAATGTGGTGAAACCAGTAATGGAACTAATTGACAAACAACAAGGTGTATCAAGAATTGCTACTACTAACATAATGAACACCAAACGTGGTCCACTATTCTTATCAGATACCGCAATTAATCCAAATCCATCTGCTGAAGAATTAGCAAAAATTGCTTTAATGACCGCTAAAACAGTACGATTATTTGGTATTGAACCAGTTATTGCTATGATTTCTTTTTCTAATTTTGGCTCTTCTTCAAGTGATAGTCCAATAAAAGTTAGACAAGCGGTTAAAATATTACATGAAAATTATCCTGATTTAATTGTCGATGGTGAAATTCAAACCGATTTTGCATTAAATGCGGACATGCTAAAAAGTAAATTTCCATTTTCAAAATTAGCTAACAAAAAAGTAAATACGTTAATTTTTCCAAATTTAGATGCGGCAAATATTACCTACAAAATGCTAAAAGAATTAGACAAAGTAGTTTCTATTGGTCCAATTATGATGGGATTAGAAAAACCAGTTCACATTTTTCAATTAGGTGCCAGTGTAGAAGAAATGGTAAATATGGCAGCTGTTGCAGTAGTTGATGCGCAAGAAAAGTTGAAAAATAAGATGAAAGTAAAAAGTAAAAAGTAAAAAGTAAAAAGTAAAAAGTAAAAAGTAAAAAGTAAAAAGTAAAAAGTAAAAAGGAACACTTATAATAACTTACATTACTTATATGGTAATAATAATAAAATTATGATATCACATATTCAAGGAAAATTAGTAGAAAAAACACCAACTGAAGTGGTTATAGAATGCCATGGTGTGGGCTATGAAATTCATATTTCATTGAACACCTATTCTCAAATTCCAGATTCTGAAAATGTGAAATTGTACACCTATTTACAAGTGAAAGAAGATTCACATTCATTATTTGGCTTCGCAGACAAAAAAGAACGAGAATTATTTAAATTATTAATTTCTGTTTCAGGAATTGGTGCCAGTACAGCAAGAACGATGCTTTCCTCATTAAATCCAGAACAAATTATTCAAGCCATTGCTTCAAATGATGTTGGAACGGTTCAATCTATCAAAGGAATTGGATTAAAAACAGCACAACGTGTTATTTTAGATTTAAAAGATAAAGTACTAAAAATCTATGCAATTGAAGAAATTTCTAGTGGATCATACAATACAAACAAAGAAGAAGCGTTATCTGCTTTGGAAGTTTTAGGATATATTAGAAAGAACGCCGAAAAAGTAGTAGAAAAAATAATTGTTAATTCGCCAAATGCCACAGTGGAACAATTAATAAAACAAGCATTAAAAGTATTATAATTTGAAAAAATTACTTAAAAATATAGTTTCAAGAACAAGCATTGTAATTTTTATGATGTTTTTAAGCGTCTATAATTTTGCGCAAACAATGCCAGTTAAAGAACAAGATTCTATAAAAACGGGATATAGTTTGGGTCAAATTACTTTACCAAATCCTAAAAGCATTATTGATGGCTATACCTATGATCCTATAACAAATAAATACATATATACGGCTTCTGTAGATGGTTTTAATATTAATTATCCATTAATTTTAACTCCAGAAGAGTACGAAAAGTTGGTTTTAAAAGAAACCATGAGAAAGTATTTCCAAGAAAAACAAAATGCTGTAGATGGGAAAAGAGCGGGTTCTGAAGAAGCAAGAAAAAACTTATTACCAAGATTCTATGTAAATAATAAATTTTTTGAAGCCATTTTTGGAGGAAATACGATTGATGTTAAACCAAGTGGTTCAGTAGAAGTCGATTTAGGTATCCGATTTACTAAACAAGACAATCCTTCATTTTCACCAAGAAATAGAAGAACAACCGCCTTTGATTTCAATCAACGAATTTCAATGGGGTTACAAGGAAAAGTAGGAACAAGATTGAATGTAAATATTAATTATGACACGCAATCCACATTTGCTTTTCAAAATTTAATAAAATTAGATTACGCACCAACTGAAGACGACATATTACAAAAAATTGAAGTAGGTAACGTGAGTTTTCCTATTTCAAATTCTTTAATTCGCGGGGCACAAAGTTTATTTGGAGTAAAAGCCCAATTTCAATTTGGAAAAACCACTTTTACAGGAGTGTTCTCGGAACAAAAATCACAATCAAGATCCATAACGAGTCAAGGAGGAGGAACTATTCAGGAGTTTGACTTTTTTGCATTAGATTATGATTCGGATAAGCACTATTTTTTATCACAATATTTCAGAAATAATTATGATAATGCCTTAAGAAATTATCCAGTAATTGATTCTCGAGCAAAAATCACCAGAATTGAAGTTTGGATTACGAATAGACAAAACCGAGTTACCAATACAGATAACAACTTAAGAAATATAATAGCATTACAAGATTTAGGAGAATCGCAATTAAGCACAACTCCAGATAACGAAGTTGTAGGTACGGATTTAACTCTAAATCCAACATTTTTTAATGTAGCTGCAGATACACCAACTGACAATAAAAATAATAAGTTCAATCCCGGAACTATTGGACAAGCGGGTAGTTTTTTAACGCCTGCAATAAGAGAAATCGCAACAGCTTCAACAGGTTTTAATTTAGTAGCTAATACTACAAGTACCTTTTCTGAAGGAATTGATTATTCGAAATTAGAAAATGCCAGAAAATTAGCTACTACTGAATATACGTTTCATCCGCAGTTAGGGTATATTTCACTAAATCAGAAATTGCAAAACGATGAGGTTTTAGCGGTCGCATATCAATACACCATTGGTGGAGAAGTATACCAAGTAGGGGAATTTGCAAATGATGGTTTAGAATCAACAACAGTTGATCCTGCAGGCGTACCAACCACACAAGCGTTACTTTTAAAAATGTTAAAAGGGAGTTTAATAAATGTAAGTGAACCAACTTGGGATTTAATGATGAAAAACATCTATCAAATTCCAGGTGGAAATCAATTACAACAACAAGATTTTAAATTTAATATTTTATACCAAGATCCAGCACCTTTAAATTATATTACACAAGCGGGTATTGACGCATTGCCTTCAAATGTTGCCAATACACCTTTGTTGAAAGTATTTAATCTAGATAAGTTAAATTTCACGAACGACCCGCAACCAAATGGAGATGGATTTTTCGATTTTTATCCAGGAATTACAGTAGACTCTCAATACGGAAGAATTATTTTCACTACAGTTGAACCATTTGGTAAACACTTATTTAATAAATTAGATGTTACTACCTTAACGGAAGATTACGATACGCCACTTTCATACAACTCTAATCAAGCAAAATACGTTTTCAGAACCTTATATAAATCCACACAAGCTGCTGCTTTACAAGAAAGTTCAAAAAATAAATTCAAGTTAAAAGGTAGTTTCAAATCTGCTGGTGGCGATGGAATTTCTTTAAACGCGTTTAATGTACCACAAGGAAGTGTTGTGGTTACCGCAGGTGGTAGAGTTTTAGTAGAAGGGGTAGATTATACCGTAAATTATCAAGCAGGTCGTGTTAATATTTTAGACCCATCGTTGTTAGCTTCTAACACACCTATAAATGTGTCATTAGAAAACAATTCGGTTTTTGGACAACAAACCAGAAGATTTTATGGATTAAATGTAGAACATAAATTTAATGAGAAGTTTTTAATAGGCGGTACATTTCTTAAAATGACAGAAAGACCTTTTACTCAAAAAGCGGATTACAATCAAGAATCAGTAAATAATACAATAGTTGGTTTAAATACTAATTTTTCAACCGAAGTACCTTTTTTAACAAGGTTGGTAAATAAATTACCAAACATTGAAACAGAAGCGCCTTCCAATGTTTCTTTCCGTGGAGAGTTTGCTTATTTATTTCCAAATGCTCCAAAAGCTGCAGATTTTAATGGTGAGCCAACTTCATACATTGATGATTTTGAAGGCACTCAATCAAATATTGATTTAAAATCGCCTTTAGCTTGGTCTTTAGCGAGTACGCCAATAGGTTTTGGTGGTGAGTTAAATGAAGATGACCAAGTATATGGATATAAAAGAGCTAAATTGTCGTGGTATAATATTGATCCAATTTTTTATGTAAACAAGCCTGCAGGAATTGATGATAATGATATTTCTACCAATAAAACCAGACGTATTTTTAGCCAAGAATTATTTCCAAATATCGATATCCCTCAAGGGCAAACAAATGTAATTAATACACTAGACTTAACCTATTATCCAAGGGAACGTGGACCTTACAATTATAATCCAATTGCTGCATCAAATAATCAATTTTCTGCTTCAGATGCTCAAAATAATTGGGGAGGAATTATGCGTGCCATAAATACTACAAATTTTGAACAATCTAATGTAGAATATGTACAGTTTTGGATGATGGATCCTTATTTTGGTTCTACTACAGATGTTACAAATCCTTCAAATACGGGAACATTAACCTTAAATTTAGGAGAAATTAGTGAGGATATATTAAAAGACGGAAGAAAATTATATGAAAATGGTTTGCCAGAAAATGGGGGTGCACAGCCAACGTATTCTACAAACTGGGGTAAAGTACCTGCGTCTCAATCATTAATTTATGCATTTGACACCAATGAAGCCAATAGAGGAGTTCAGGATGTGGGTTTAAATGGTTTAAATGATGCAGAAGAAAGAATCAAGCACCCAGCTTTTGCTGGTTTTAATGATGCTTCAGCAGATAATTACCAATATTATTTAAACACTACTGGAACCATTTTAGATCGCTATAAAAATTATAATGGTTTAGAAGGAAATTCACCTATCACAGTAACTGATACGAATAGAGGAAATTCAACTATTCCTGATGTGGAAGATTTGAATAGAGACAATACTATGAATACGATAAATGCGTATTATAAATTTAATATTCAAGTTGCTCCAAATCCAGTTGTGGGACAAAATTATGTTTCTGATGTTTTAACTACAACGGCTTCTGTACCAAACGGGAATGCCATTCCTGTTAGATGGGTGCAATATAAAATTCCAATTTTAGAAGCTACTGCTGCAAATATCGAAGGGCCAATTACCGATTTTAGAACCATTCGATTTATGAGAATGTTTTTATCTGGTTTTAACGATGAAGTAACACTTCGTTTGGGATCGTTAGATTTAGTTAGAGGGGAATGGAGAAGATACGTGTATACTTTAGATGCCTTAGATGCTGATGTGTCTAATGACGATACAGGATTTGATGTAGTAGCTATAAATATACAGGAGAACGCAAACAGAAGTCCTATTCCATATGTAGCACCTCCTGGAGTAGATAGAGAACAATTGTTTAATAACAATACAGTTATTAATCAAAATGAACAATCTTTATCTTTACGAATTTATAAAAAAGATGCATCAAGTGTAGGTTTAGGAGGATTAGAAGAAAATGATTCAAGAGCCGTGTTTAAAAATGTAGACGTAGACATGCGCCAATACAAAAAATTACGTATGTTTTTACACGCCGAGCCTTTAAAAGTAGATTTAGGAAATGGAACCGATTTAAAAGACGACGAATTAGTAGCGTTCATTCGATTAGGTAATGACTTTACAGATAACTTCTATCAAATTGAAATGCCATTAAGAGTAAGTTCTTTAAGCGCTAGAACAGCAGAAGATATTTGGTTAGCAGATAATGAAATTGAATTGCCTCTTGCTTTATTATCTAAAATTAAAAGTCTAAATATCGCTGGTGATGGTTCAATTGTTCCAGATGTCAATGGAATTGCTTTTTTAAATGAAAGCGCTTTAGGTTCATCAAAAAGCAGATTAAATATTGGTATTAAAGGAAATCCAAATTTTGGGCAAGTAAGAACATTAATGATTGGGGTAAAAAATCCAAATCCTTCTGCTACAGGTCCCTTAAGAGGAGAAGTTTGGTTCAACGAATTACGTATGTCTGAAATTGATAACAAAGGCGGTTATGCCGCAGTGGCTAATTTAGATACGAATTTGGCCGATTTTGCCACTTTTTCTGCAACAGGTAGAATTAGCACTATTGGTTTTGGTGCCTTAGAACAAGGTCCAAATGAAAGAAGTCGAGAAGATGTGAAACAATATGACATTGTATCAAATTTTAATGTAGGACAAATTTTACCAAAAAAATGGAAATTAAATTTACCATTTAACTATGCAGTAGGCGAGCAAATAATTACACCAAAGTTTGATCCTTCTTTTCAAGATTTAGAATTAAAAGAAGTAATTGCTTCAGAATCAAATCAAGATAAAAAAGAAGAAATACAAAATCGTGCCATAGATTATACTAAGCGAACCAGCGTTAACTTTATTGGTGTTAAAAAAGAAAGAGGCGACAAACAAAAACAACATTTTTATGATGTAGAAAATATTACTCTTTCGTACTCATTTAATGAAATGCTACATCATGATTTTCAAATTGAAAATTTGGTAGATCAACAACAAAAAACATCTTTAGATTACGCATATTCATTTAAAGCAAAATCTATTGAACCATTTAAGAAGAATAAATTTTTCAAGAAAAATGGATATTATAAAGCAATAAGCGATTTTAATTTTAACTTTTTGCCAAGTAATGTAACGTTTAATTCAAATATTACCAGACAATTTAATCGTCAACAATTCAGATTAATTGATGTTCAAGGTATTGGTTTGGATCCATTATATAGAAGAAATTATTTTTTCAATTATCAGTATGGCGTAAATTTCCCAATTACTAAATCATTAAAATTAAATTATACAGCTGCGAATAATAATATCGTACGTAATTATTTTGACGCTTCAAATAACCCAATTAACGATTTAGACATTTGGAATGATTACTGGAATTTTGGTACAGCAAACACACACAACCAACAAATAACAGCTAATTACGATTTACCAATAAATAAAATTCCAGTTTTAAGTTTCGTTAAAGCTTCTTATGTGTATACTGGTGATTACAGTTGGCAACGTGCTTCGGATGCCTTTTCAACTTTTCAAGCGTTAGACGGAACTATATATCAATTAGGAAACACCATTCAGAATGCGAATTCACATAAAATTAATGCTGGATTAGATATGAATATGTTTTATAAATATATAGGATTAACAGCTAAAAAACAGAAAAAACAACCTGCAAATACTAAAAAAGCACCACCAAAACCAGGTGAAAAAGTAACCAATACAACGCCTAAACAACCTCAAACGGAAGAAAGGAATGCCTTTGCTAAATTTGGAATTGGATTACTAACTTCTGTTAAAAATATTCAGGTTAATTATTCAGAATCAGGCGGAACGTTATTGCCAGGTTATTTACCAGGTTTAGGGTTTTTCGGAAGTTCAAGGCCTACTTTAGGATTTGTCTTTGGGGATCAAGCTGATATTCGATACGAAGCAGCAAAAATGGGTTACTTAACCAATTATCCTGAGTTTAACCAGAGTTTTTCTCAAATTATATCTAAAAAATTAGATTATACAGCCAGAATTGAATTAATTCCAGATTTAGGAATCGACATCAATGCGGAAAGAAATATCACTGAAAATTTTTCGGAACAGTTTGATGCTGTTGGAGGTAATTACCAATCAAGAGCACCATTTAGCACCGGAAATTTTAGTATTTCAACCGTAATGATTAAAACCGCTTTCAACGCCAGTGATGAAAATGAATCTGAAATTTTCGATAGATTCCGAAAAAACAGATACGCAATTGCAATTCGATTAGCGGAAGATTATTATGGAACAGCAAACTTTCCAAGAGAATTAGATGGTTTTCCTACCAAATTTGGTAAGAATAGCCAACGTGTTTTAGTGCCAGCTTTTTTATCTGCTTATACGGGTGCGAAAACGGATAAAGTACAAACCGGTTTATTTTCTAATTTTCCGTTGCCAAACTGGACATTAAAATATACAGGATTTATGAAGATGGCTTGGTTTAAAGATAATTTCAAAAAATTCTCAATACAACATGGATACCGTTCAAGCTATAGTGTAAATGCATTTAGAAGTAATTTAAATCCAAGTCCAACAGATACAAAAGGGAATTTATTTCCAGATATTATAACATCTAATGTTAATTTAACAGAGCAATTTAATCCGTTAATAAATGTAAGTTTTGAGTTGAAAAACTCATTTAATGTGATGGCTGAAGTTAAAAAAGACAGAAGTTTAAATATGAGTTTTGACAACAACTTATTAACCGAAGTACAAGGAAATGATTATACGGTTCGTATAGGATATAGAATAAAAGGTGTTCAAATTAACTCGAAATTAGCAGACAATGCACAAGGGATGATAAAGAGTGATATTAATTTAAAAGCCGATTTCACATTACGAGAAAATATGACAATTGTTCGATATTTAGATTATAATAACAATCAATTAGGTGGTGGACAGAATATTTGGTCGTTAAAGCTAACTGCAGATTATTCATTTAGCAAGAATTTTACAGCTATTTTCTTTTACGATCATCAGTTTTCTAAAGCCGTTATTTCTACTGCGTTTCCTCTTACGAATATTCGTTCTGGATTTACATTACGATATAATTTCGGAAATTAATATTTAGTCGAAAGTTGCATGTATGAAAGTCATCATGTCAATCACTTTAAGACTTTTAACTTTCGACTTTCGACTTTACAACTTTATCACTTGCGACTTTAAAGAATATAATTTACATTTGTCAAATATAAAAACACAATTAAAAATGAATATACCAGCGAATTTAAAGTACACAAAAGACCACGAGTGGGTTTCAATTGATGGCGATGTAGCAACTGTAGGAATTACTGATTTTGCTCAAAAAGAATTAGGAGATATTGTTTATGTTGAAGTTGAAACTTTAGACCAAACTTTAGATAAAGATGAGGTTTTTGGAACTGTGGAAGCAGTTAAAACGGTTTCAGATTTATTTTTACCATTAAGTGGTGAAATTATAGAATTTAATGACAATTTAGAGAGTAATCCAGAAGCTGTAAATTCTGATCCATATGGCGCAGGATGGATGGTAAAAGTAAAAATATCTGATGCTTCTGAAGCAGCACAACTACTATCAAGTGAAGATTACGCGACACTTATTGGGGCATAATTTTTTTAAAATAAGCGCTATTTTTTGGACACTTCTAATTATTTATTTGTGTTTAAACGATACGCCAAGTTTGCCAATAATACCTTTTGAAAATATAGATAAAATCATACATTTTGTATTCTATTTTGTATTTGTTTTCTTATGGATTATGAGTTTAAAACACATTTCATTACGATATTTTTTTATTGTGCTTTTCATAGCGTTATTATTAGGAATTAGTATTGAGTTTTTACAAGAAAAATACACAAAAAATAGGACTTTTGATTGGTATGATATTGTTGCAAATGCCTTAGGCGCTATCACTAGTTTTATATTAGTAAAATCTTACCATATAATACAAAACAAAAACATCTCACATTAGTTGAGATGTTTTTTGTTTAATCAATAGATTCATATAATGAATATAAAACATTACTTAGATTCAACGTATTTAAAAACAGCCAAACAAGCGGGCGTTTCTGAAAAAGAAAACTATCAAATTGTATCTGATTTTGTCCGCGAAGCAATTGAAGAAAAGTTTATGTTAGTTATGCTTCGTCCAGATAAAATTATAGATGCTAAGAAGCAATTGGTAGAAGCCGCTTCAAAAGTATTAATTGGCACCGTAATTGGATTTCCAGAAGGTACTTTTTCTATCGAAGAAAAAATAAATGAAGCTAAAATTGCCATTGAAAACGGAGTAGATGAATTGGATTTTGTAATTAATTTTGAAGCCTTTAAATTAGGTAAAATTGATTTAGTAAAACAAGAAG
>JBFYPW010000031.1:0-19363 GCA_041303115.1 Flavobacterium sp. | reverse complement strand
GATTTTGATTTGGGCTATATGATAAATTATAATACAAAAGTTTTTATTGGCTATAAAGATAATGTTTCGGAAGCCATTCAAAAAATATCCTCTTCAACTATTAAAGATTTAAAATCCACATTTATTACTTCTATTTTTGAACATAAAAAAGTTAGTTTTGACGATTCTTTATTTCCAGATAAATTTACCGTTTTTACAAAATTTGGAATAGGTAACCGAACAACAAGCCCTATAAAAACGAATCAGTTTTTTGCTCAAATTCAACTGCAAAAATTGCTCGAACTCAACAAAAAAAATGTTATTCATATTAAAACAGATTCCTATTTTCTTCAAAGCAATGATTATTTTACTAATGAATTGTATCGATTTGGAGGCATTCAATCCATAAGAGGTTTTAACGAAAACAGCTTACAAGGAAATGTATTTACTGGTCTTTTTGCTGAGTACCGATATGTTGCTTCTCCAAATCTGTATTTTTATAGCATTACTGACTTCGGATATTATCAAGATAAAGCCAACAACACAAAAGACCAGCTTTACGGATTGGGTTTTGGCTTTGGATTACTAAGCAATGGCGGTTTGTTTAATTTAGTGTATGCCAATGGAAATACAGGAAACCAAACCATAAAACTCTCTAATTCTATAGTTCAAATTAGTTTTAAAACGTATTTTTAAAACTATTTTGAATAAACTTACCTATATTTGCACCTATGAAAAACGACAATCAGATTTTTGGAATTAGAGCCATTATTGAAGCCATACATTCGGGCGCAGTTATAGATAAAGTATTTATTCAGAAAGAAGCTCAGGGCGACTTAATGAAAGATTTAATGAAAGCTATAAAGGCGAATAATGTAAACTTTAGTTATGTACCTGTAGAAAAACTGAATCGTTTTACTTCATTAAATCACCAAGGGGCTGTGGCGACTATTTCGCCAATTGCTTTTCACGATTTAGATACATTAATTGAGCAAACTTTAGAAAGTGGTAAAACGCCTTTGTTTTTAATTTTAGACCAATTATCTGATGCGAGAAATTTTGGTGCGATTATTAGAACGGCTGAATGTGTTGGCGTTAATGGAATTATTGTTCAAAAACAAGGTTCTGCTCCAGTAAACGGTGATACTGTAAAAACAAGTGCTGGTGCTGTATTTAATATTCCGATTTGTAAAGTAGATCATATTAAGGATGCCGTTTTTCATTTACAAAGTTGTGACATCAAAACCGTAGCAGCAACAGAAAAAACAGAAAACACCATTTATGATATCGATTTTAAAGTTCCTGTAGCGATTATTATGGGTAACGAAGAACGCGGTGTAAACCCTTCTGTTTTAAAAGTGGTTGATGAAAAAGCAAAATTACCAATGTATGGAACTATAGAATCTTTAAATGTTTCGGTAGCTTGTGGTGCTTTTTTATATGAAGTTGTTAGGCAGCGTCTTTTGTAATTAAACAATTAGTTAATTTTCAATGTGCCAATTATGAAAGGAATAAAGAAAATTTTTTATTTTATTTTTGCAATCTTTTTATTTTGCTATTTCTTTTATTTATTAGATAAAAATGCAATATTAGAAATTAAACAACAAGACTTTAAAACATTTGTTTATTTAGGACTTATTGCTTCGAGTTTTTTTTCATTTGTATTTTCTTTTTTTAGTTTTGAAAAAATCAGAACCAAATTTATATTATCATTTCTTCCAACCATTGCAATTATTCAAATTTTATGTTTTGGGATTGTAAGAACCATATTTGTTTCATCAGCGTGGAAAACCCAGTCCGTCATATATCAGAATCAATTTGATTCAAGTAAAAAAGTTGAATTTCAAATGTTAGATATTGGAGCGTTTGGATATCGAAGAAGAACTGTAGAAGTAAACTATATTACTAATTGGTTTTTCATTTCAAAAGAAAAAGGTATTTACAATTCTGATTGGAAAAAAGTAAATCTTGAAGTTAACGAATTAGGACTAAAATAACTTAATTGGCACATTGAAAATTAACTAATTATCTAATTGACAAACCGACTAATTATTTTTCATTTTCAAAAAATCATAAATCACTTTTACTGATGATGTAAAGTACGAATCCACTTCCGTTTCTTTCATAATTTCTGGTTTTGGTGGGTTTATAAAATTCCCGTTTTCGTCAAATTGTTTGAAGAAAGGTTTATCCGTTGGATCAAAATCAGGATGTTCCCAATCGTAAAAAATAGGCTTTTCAAATTGAGCTGTTTTCATAAAAATTGCCATAATCAAACCCGTTACAAAACCAGAAAAATGGCCTTCCCAAGACACGCCACCTTGTAACGTTTCTGCATTGGGAAACATATACCATATAATTCCACCATACACCAAAACAATAGTTAAAGACAAAGCGACTAATCGGTAATATTGGGTTAAAATTCCTTTGAAAAAGATAAAACTCACCAAACAATACACCAATCCACTGGCACCAATGTGATAGGAGTTTCTAC
The DNA here is from genome assembly GCA_041303115.1 of Flavobacterium sp. GTDB lineage: Bacteria > Bacteroidota > Bacteroidia > Flavobacteriales > Flavobacteriaceae > Flavobacterium. The sequence continues at coordinate 16,890 of JBFYPW010000031.1, read as the reverse complement.
CCAAAAGCCAAGTTCCTAATCCTGTAAATAAAATACCTAAAAACAACACTTTAAAAAACTGTTGGCGGTAAAAATACTTTAAAGCCAGCACCAAAAAGAAAATCGGAATAGAATTATTAAGTAGATGTTTGAAATTTCCGTGAATAAAAACATGTAACAGAATACCTCGCAAACCTTTAACCGTCTTAGGCAAAATCCCATATTGATACAATTCTGGAAAATAATGCAAATTCAAATAATACGTGATCCATAACAACATTACAAAGAGTAACGGAAATAGTAGCACGGAAAGTGAAAAATAAAAGTTTTTATCTATGGAAGATTTTATCATATCAAATAAAAGTCAAAAATGAAGCCAAAGTACAAGGTATGAAAATTTGGCATATCATTTTAAAATTAAAAAAATTGGTTGAGAAGTTTGCATTGATTAAATTTGCTTTATGACAATACCTTTAGCAGAACGAATTCGTCCGAAAACTTTATCGGAATACATTAGCCAATCGCATTTAGTTGGTAAAAGTGGATCGTTAACCCAACAAATTGAAAAAGGAATTATTCCGAGTTTAATTTTATGGGGGCCTCCAGGAACAGGAAAAACAACCTTGGCACAAATTATGGCACAGGAAAGCAAACGTCCCTTTTACGAGTTGAGTGCTATTAATTCAGGGGTAAAAGACATTAGAGACGTAATTGAAAAAGCCAAACAAAGCGGTGGTTTATTCACAGCTAAAAACCCCATTTTATTTATTGACGAAATTCATCGTTTTAGTAAATCGCAACAAGATTCGCTTTTAGCAGCCGTAGAAAAAGGCTGGATAACTTTAATTGGCGCCACTACCGAAAATCCGAGTTTTGAAGTCATACCTGCACTTTTGTCACGATGTCAGGCATATGTATTAAATGCGTTTACAAAAGAAGATTTAGAAAACATCTTACACCGAGCCATTGCAACAGATGACTATCTAAAAACAAAAAATATTAGTTTAATTGAAACAGAAGCCTTACTAAGATTATCTGGCGGTGATGGCAGGAAATTACTAAATATTTTCGAATTGGTAATTAATGCAACAGAAAGCAACACCATTGAAATTACAAATGAAAAAGTAATGCAATTGGTTCAAAAAAACACGGTATTGTATGACAAAACAGGTGAACAACATTACGATATTGTTTCAGCATTTATCAAGTCAATTCGTGGAAGTGACCCGAACGGTGCAGTATATTGGTTAGCTCGAATGATTGAAGGTGGCGAAGATGTAAAATTTATTGCCCGTAGAATGTTGATTTTATCAAGTGAAGATATTGGAAACGCGAATCCAACAGCATTTATAATGGCTAATAATGCTTTTCAGGCGGTGAGTACAATTGGCTATCCAGAAAGCAGAATTATTCTAAGTCAATGTGCGATTTATTTAGCCACTTCTGCAAAAAGCAATGCCAGTTATATGGCCATTGGAAAAGCACAACAAATAGTCAAGCAGACTGGTGATTTACCCGTTCCTATTCATTTACGAAATGCGCCAACAAAATTAATGAAGGAATTAGGGTATGGCGAGGAATACAAATATTCACACGATTTTGCTAATAATTTTGCTGAACAAGAATTTTTACCAAGAGAAATTTCCGAAACCACTTTTTTTGAACCAGGTGAAAACGCCAGGGAAAAGGAAATTCGTCAGTTTTTAAAAAACAGATGGAAAAATAAATATGGGTATTGATTGGGTGTTGGGTTTTAGGTGAAAGGTATTGGGTGTTGGAATTTGGAATTTGGAATTTGGAATTTTGGTGTTGGGTATAAGGAAAATTAGCTTTTTTACTAAAACAAATACTCTTCAACCATATATTCAAAATTCAAATAATACTCAAACACACCTTTATTCCCAGTTTTAGTAAAAACACCTGTTATATTTTCTTTACTTATGCTAATTAAATTAGTGCTTACCGCAATAAAAACGTTAGGGTTTTTAGTTTTTTGCAATGATAAAAGAATATTATCATTAGAATCTGTTACTTCAGCTTGGGGATTACCAAATGTTTGTTTTAATTTACAATTTAAATAGGTTTTAAATTCTGAAATTTTTGGCACATCAACTAGTTCTGATGTTGCAACAACTTCCTTCTCTTGAATTATTGTGGTATCATATTTTTTTAATTCTGGGCTCAACAACTTAATAATTTCAATATAAGCGTTTTGTATGTCTTTTTCTCTTGTTTTTACTTCTGCCGTTTCAAACAACAAATTATTTTGGCAATCTCTAATTTGAAATTTGATTTTTCTTACAAGCAAATTACTATTATCAATTAAAACTCCTGTTAAAGCATTACATTTATTTTGTGCAATCTCTACAGGCAATTCTTCATCATCAAAAAACACTTGATAACTATTTGAAACCAAAATAGCTTTTAGCATGGTATTAATATTATACGTGTTTTTTTCTTTTTGAAATTCGTATTTATTAGAAATAATAATTGCCTTATTTTGCTGAGCAAATGAAGTGATTGATAAGAAAACTAGTGCTAAAATTGAAAAATTTTTCATCATAATATATTTTTTAATTGGGTTAAACTTTGTATTTGAATAATTTCTTCATTTGAAACCATTTCATTTGCTGGATTGAAAAACACAGCTTTTATTCCGAAATTTTGCGCTCCTAAAACATCTGCTTCATAACTATCACCAATCATTATACTTTCTGTTTTAGATGCATTTGCAATAGTTAACGCGTGTTTGAAAATATTTTCGTGTGGTTTTTTATGCCCCGCTTCTTCTGAATTGGTGATAGTAACGAAATATTTATCCAAATTGCTCTTTTGTAATTTCACTTCTTGAACAAATGAAAATCCGTTAGTAATAATATGTAAAACATATTTGTCTTTTAAGTATTCTAAAGTTTCAATTGTACCTTCAATTAAATGATTATTTGAAGTTAGATAGTCAATAAATAAATTCGAAATAATGTTAATTTCATCTAATGTAATAGCATAATTCAAAGCTTCAAAAGCATCTTTAACTCTATTCACACGAAGTGTTTCTTGATCGATTTCGTTTTTCTCATACAATTTCCAATACGCAACATTAATAGGATTATAAATATCCATAAATTGTTGAGAATTGATATCGAAATTTAGTTCTTGAAATATTTTTTCAAATGCTAAAGCCGAATTTTTTTCAAAATCCCAAAGCGTATGATCTAAATCGAAAAAAATATGTTTTATAGCTTCCAAATTTATTTTCCTTTTACAATTTCGGCATTATCACAATTATAAATCCAATCTTCTACATCATCTTCATTTGGACGGAAAGTACCTTTTATTGTTAAATACGTATCGGTTTTTAATTTTGGCGTAGCACCTCTAAATTTAATTCCCATAATGGTTTCTGGCCCTGATTTTCCGCAGAAAAAACAAGAAGCAAAAACATTTTTACTCAAAGCGTAATTTTTGTTATCAATAGGCACAATAAATCCACTCATTACTATGGTTTTCTTAGCTAATTTTTTCAATTTTGTGTTAATAACTGGAAAATCAACTTCGCCATACGAAGCGTGCTTTTTTTTCAAATATTTAATTTCTCCTAGCAATTTCCAGGTTAGTGTATCAGCTGCAACAACTACTCTTTTAGAAGATGTATAAGTAGTTACTTCTCCTTGATTTTGAAAACTGAATAAAAAAACGCCTAGTATTAAGGCTAATATTATTTTTAATGAATTACGCATTTGCTAAAGTTTTTGATATATTAATAGTGTATGCTTTTATGGCTGGAATAACAGCTGCTATTAATCCAACTAACAAAGTTAAACCAAATAAAAGACCTTCTTTTTTCCAAATAATTTCCATAGGATCAAATCCTAATTTAAAATCTGAATCTGATGCTTTTGATAATAAGACTATTCCGACTCTACCCAAAACAGTTCCGAAAAGATACCCTACAATACAAAGCAAAATACTTTCAAGTAAAACAACTAAAAGCAGTTGATGTTTTTTTGCGCCATTTACACGTAAAAGGGCAAATTCAGCTTTTCTTTCTTTTAGAGTATTGAATAAAGCAATGAAAATTGAAATTCCAGAAATTAACATAATTCCGAATGCTAAATATTTCAACGCATTTAATCCCACTCCAAACATATCAAATAATCTATTCATTTGATACGTTGGCAAAGCAGCTTGCATTTTTGTGTTTTGTGCAATAATATTTGGCCACATAAAAACGCCCATTTTGTTTTTAAACTCAATTAAAACAGACGTAATTTCCATATTTGGCTCATCAATGGTCATATCCGATTCGTGAGTATCATGATTGCATTCTGCTGTATGAACATGCTCTTCTTCATCATGTACATGTCCGGGTTCTCCGTGAGCAGGATTTTCGGCAACTTCTTCGTGACCTTCTTCGTGGTGCATTTGCCAAACCGTTGGAATATTCGATAGAATTAAATTATCAATAACTTTTCCAGTCTTAGAAGCAATTCCTACAATAATATATTCTCCGTGTTCGTGAACTTCGCCTTCTGCAGCACTTCCGTGTGTTCCTTTAAAAGTATCTCCTAATTTTAAATTTAATTTTTCGGCAACATCAGCGCCAACTACTACTTCAAAATTATTTTCGAACACTTTACCTTCCGCAATTTTAGCTTGGTATTTTTCTATATAATCTGGGGTAGTTCCTACAATTTTAAATCCTACATAATTATCACCATAGGCTAACGGAATGGCTTTTTTTACATAAGGATGTTGCATCCATACTTTTACCGAATCGTAACTAATATTTCCTGTTGGATCATCAACTTGATATACTGATGAAAGCACAAGTTGTAGTGGACTTCCTTGCGCTCCAAGTACCAAATCGACACCATCTAAATTGCTTTGGTATTTTTCCTCAAATTGTTTTTCGACTAATATCAAAACTGTAATAATAGCTACCGAAGCCGTTAATAACAAAATGCTCAAAATAGTATTTAATGGTTTAAACCAAATATTTTTCCATGCTAATTTTCCGATCATACCATTGTAATTTGATTGGTGAATTTGGCTTTAATACGACTATCGTGTGTAACAATAATTAAAGCGGCTTTATATTCTTTAGATAATGATTCCAATAACTCAATTACGTTTTCCGCATTTTTATCATCTAAACTTGATGTGGGTTCATCGGCTAACAACACTTTAGGTTCATTCATTAATGCACGAGCTATAGAAACACGCTGTTGTTGTCCTACACTCAATTGGCTTGGTTGCTTGTGCGCTTGTTCTAAAATATCTAATTTATTTAATAATTCTTTAGCGCGTTTGGTGTGCTTTTTACCTGTGGCTAACCAACTTGCCATTTCTAAATTTTCTAAAACAGAAAGTGATGCAATAAAATGCGATTTTTGAAAAACCACACCAATATTTTTACCTCTAAATTTATCTGCTTTACTTCCTTTAAGATTTGTAAAATCAATATTATCAATTAAAATTTCTCCAGAATTGGGTTGCAACATACCTGCCAAAACATGCAAATAGGTAGTTTTTCCTTTTCCAGAATTTCCTGTAACTAAAATAGTACTCCCAGCCTGGCAAAACAAATCAGGCATAATGAAATTTTGATCTTTATTATAAGAAAATGTAATATTTTTGGTGCTAATCATTTTGTTTTATATTATGTGGCAAGATAAGAATATTGAAATAATATTAAAAACGTTTAACAAAAATTTATCTCAATAGAATAAAAACGTGTTACACTTCATAATCTTCCACTAATAATCCTTTTTCTTCATTGTAATAAATTGCTAATGAGCCATCAATAAAATCAAAATGAATAAAATTTTCGTTTCTGTTTTCATAATCAATTACAGTATTCACAGATAAAAGTGGCGTTTTAATTTTATCTTTCCAAATAGTAGCTTCGCTCACATTTACTCTTTTTAACGAAAGCACTTCTTGAAATTTTTCGGCTAACATTTTTTGTTCTTCCTCAAAGTCATAAGTAGTTGATATAGCATACCCTGAATCTTCTTCATTAATTTTGAAAAAATAAGTGTCAGTTGTATCAAAAACGATTTCGATAGTGTCTACAAAAACAAATTTTTCTTCAGGGTTGACTAAATTAATCCAAAAATGATAAAAAATAGCCGAAATGTTTTGATGCTGTTTTATCTGTGAAACTAATCTTAAATCTTGTTGGGTAAATTGATATAATTCGTCCATTGTATTAACTTTAAATTTATTTTGTAAAAATACATTAACTATTTTAAACACATAGACACATAGTTTTTTTTTATTTATGTTTTTAGAAAACAAATCAATAAAATCTGTATACCCATATTAAAAAATACCCGAATCTTTAAAACTTAAATAACCAAATTCAGTTATAATAATGTGGTCTAATACTAAAACATCTAAAGTTTGACCAGCTAATTTAAGCTTTTTAGTCAAATGTAAATCGGGTTCACTTACTTGTAATTTACCAGATGGGTGGTTGTGACATAAAATTATTGAGGTGGCATGATATTCAAAAGCCGTTTTGAAAACCATTCTATTATCAACCACAGTTCCTGTAATGCCGCCTTTACTAATTTGCGATTTATGAATTACTTTATTGGAATTATTTAAATATAATACCCAAAATTCTTCGTGGGGTAATTCTCCAATTATGGGTTGCATAATTTCATACACGTTTTTACTTGAAGTGATTTTTGGTAATTCGGTTGCTTCTTCCAACCTTCTTCTTCTCCCTAATTCTAAAGCAGCAACAATACTAATGGCTTTAGCTTCGCCGATACCTTTAAATTGAATTAATTGATGAACAGAGAGTTTACTAAGTTGATTAAGATTGTGGTTTGATGCTGATAAAATTCGCTGACACAATTGTACTGCGCTTTCATTTCTGGAGCCTGAACCTATTAATATAGCTAATAATTCCGAATCGGATAAGGCTGATTTACCTTTAAGTTGAAGTTTTTCTCGTGGACGATCGTCTTCAGCCCATTGATGAATTGGCGTGTACATAAAAAATTATTTTGGCGTTTATTGATACAAAATAAGTAAAATAAAATTATTCTTCCAAATATTGTAACTTTATAAAAAAAATTGCTACTTATTTATAAAACCTTTAAATCACAAGAAAATGAAAAATTTAAGAAATCTATTAGCGTTAACTGTAATTTTATTTACTAGTTTAACTGTTTCAGCACAAACTGCTGATGAAATTATTAACAAATATTTTGAAAACATTGGTGGAAAAGAAAAACTATCAAAAATTAATGGTTTCAAAATGAATTTGGTTAGTAATTATAATGGAATGGAAATTCCTATAGAAATTTTCAATGATAAAACCGGAAAAATGTATGTGAAAGTTAATTTTCAAGGAAAAGAAATTACACAATTAGCATTTGATGGAAAAACAGGATGGAGTACTAATTTTATGACTATGAAACCAGAAAAATTAGATTCTGAAACAACTGAAAATATGTTAAGTCAAATTAACGATTTTCCTGATCCTTTTTACAATTATAAAGATAAAGGTTACAAAGTAGAATTTCTTGGAAAGGAAACAAAAGAAGGAACAGAATGTTTTAAAATAAAATTAACAAAAACGCCAATTACTGTTGCAGGAAAAAAAGAAGAAAATGTAGTTTTTTATTATTTTGATGCTGAAAATTATGTGCCAATTATGACTGAATCTGAAGTAAAAGAAGGTCCAGCAAAAGGGCAAATGTCAACAAGTACAATGGGCGATTACCAAGAAGTTGATGGGATGTTTTTTCCTTTTACAATGAATCAAGGAGGGCAAGCAATGACCGTAAAAAGCATCTCAATAAATCCAACTGTAGATGCAAAAGCATTTGAAATGAAAGTAGAGTAATATGAAAAAGTCATTTTTATTAACAATAATATTATCTAGTGTAATTTCTTTAAACGCTCAAGAAATAACACTAAAAGGAAAAGAACTTTTTGGGGATTTAGAAGCACGCCAAATTGGTCCTGCATTAATGAGTGGTCGTGTTTCTGATTTGGCTATGCATCCAAAGAACAATCAAATTATTTTTTTAGGTGCAGCAGGTGGTGGAATATGGAAAAGTTCTGATGGAGGTGCCACTTTTGTTCCTGTTTTCGATAAACACATTCAGTCTATTGGAACAATTACTTTCGACCCTAATAATCCAGACAATGTAATTTGGGCTGGTACTGGTGAAACTTGGACTAGAAATAGCGTTTCTGTTGGAGATGGAATCTATAAATCAACAGATGGCGGTTTGAACTGGACCAATATGGGGTTACCAAAATCAGACAGAATTTCATCAATTATTGTAGATCCTAGAGATTCAAACAATATATGGGTTGGAGTTTTAGGAGCACTATGGGGAGATAGTGAGGAAAGAGGTATCTACAATTCAAAAGATGGTGGAAAAACATGGAATAAAGTACACTATATTGACAACAAAACGGGTTGTTCAGATTTAATTATCGATCCAAGTAATCCAAACGTAATGTATGCTAGTTTTTGGGAATTTAGAAGAACTGCATGGTCATTTAATTCAGGTGGAAATTCTTCTGGATTATTTAAAACTACTGATGGTGGAAAAACTTGGGACAAAATCCATAATGGTTTTCCTGCTGGAAAATTAGGACGAATTGCCATTGCAGTTGCACCATCAGATGTAAATATCTTGTATTCAGTTATTGAATGTGAAAAAGATAGCGAAAAAGGATTATATAAATCAGAAGACGCCGGGAAATCTTGGAAACATTTAAATAGTGATTTTGCTTTAGTAGTTCGCCCGTTTTACTTTTCAAGAATTACAATCGATCCAAAAAATCCGGATATTGTATATAAAGGTGGATTAAATGGTTCTATTTCTCGTGATGGTGGTAAAACATTTAAAAATTTAGGTGCAATGCATTCTGATATTCACGACATACTTGTAGACCCAATTGACACCAACAGAATTTATGTTGGAACTGATGGAGGAATGTATAGAAGTTGGAACAATGGAAGTACATTAGATATTGTAAAAAACCTTCCTATTTCTCAATATTATCACATTACTTTAGACACAGAAGAACCATATAATATTTATGGTGGTCTACAAGATAATGGCTCTTGGTATGGCCCAAGCAAAAGTGATGGCGGAATTGAAGCTAGAGATTGGAACAGCGTGGGTTACGGAGATGGGTTTAGAGTTTTAAAACACCCAACCAAAAAAATTATTTATAGTGAAATGCAAGGTGCCGAAAACATTTGGCGTTATAATTTAGAAACTAAAGAATTAAAAACAATTCAGCCTTTGCAAGAAAAAAATCAAGTAAAATTACGTTTCAATTGGAACACTCCAATTGTGACGGGCATACATAATCCAGATAGAATTTACGCGGGAAGTCAATTTGTTCACGTTTCCGATGATATGGGAGCAAGTTGGAAAATTATTTCTCCAGATTTAACAACAAATGATAAATTAAAAATGAACCAGGAAAATTCTGGTGGACTATCAAAAGATAATTCTGGTGCAGAAAATCATTGTACGTTATTTACTATTGCAGAATCGCCATTAAGCAAAGATATAATTTGGGCTGGCGCTGATGATGGTACTATTCAAATTACTCAAGATAGTGGAAAACTATGGAAAAATGTAACGGCAAATATTATTGGTTTACCAAAAAATACTTGGTGTTATCATATTGAAGCTAGTAATTTCTCAAAAGGTAGTGCGTATGCTGTTTTTGAAGGTCATACTAATAATGATATGAACACCTATGTTTATAAAACTACTGATTTTGGTACAACTTGGACTTCAATTGTAACAAAAGATATTGATGGTTTTGCTCGTTGCATTCAAGAAGATTATGTTAATGAAAACTTATTATTTTTAGGGACCGAAAAAGGGTTATACATCACGGTGGATGGTGGTAAAAACTGGTCGAAATTTGAAAACAATATGCCAGCAGTTGCTGTAATGCATATAGATTTACATAAAAAAACAAACGATTTAGTAATGGCAACTCACGGAAGAGGTGTAATTATTCTTGATGATATTAGCATTTTAAGACAAGTAACAAATGAAATTATTGCTTCTGAGGTGTATTTCTTTAAAACCAAACCATTTATAAAAGTAGAAAATTCTTCATTTGGAAGTACCGCTTCTGAATTAGAATTTGTTGGACCAAATCCAAGTACCTCTGCTCAAATTGTATATTATCTAAAGAAGAGAAATACATTTGGTAAAATAGAAATGGAAATTCAGGATTTGAATGGAAATAAAATTGTGGGTTTACCAGTAAGTAATCAAAAAGGAATAAACATTGTTACTTGGGATTTTAATGAAAAAGGACCAAAAGTAGCAACTGGAAAAACATTAGATTACAGCGGTTTCACAACACCATTAGTGCCTGCTGGAAAATACAAAGCTGTTTTAACTAAAGGTAAAGATAAATTTACACACGAGTTTGAAGTATTAAATGATCCGAAAAGTCCAATTAAAGCTGATTCAAGAGCAGAACAAAGAGTCGCAACTAAAATGCTTTTCGATAAAGTGCAACGTTTAGCTTATATGGTTTATGAAATAGATGAAATGACGAAGCTTAATGATGAAATTGCCTCTAAAGACAAAAGTTACGCAAAAACCAGTATCAAAACCAATGCAGAATTAAACAAATTAAAATTCACTATGGTAATAACAACTGGTGATAATTATGTAGGTTCCGCAGAAAAGCAATTAAGAGAAAAATTAGGAGCAATTTACGCTTCGGTTGCAAGTCAATATGACGCGCCTTCTCCTTCTCAAAAAGCAAATATCGAATCAATTTTGGAAACGTTTAAAAAAGCAGAAGCTGAATTTGAAAGATTAGAAAAAACATATTTCTCTAAAATTATAGAAAAAGCAAAAAAAACTACTCCAGAATATAAATTAAAAACATTTGATGAATTTATTGCAGGGTAATTTTTAACCTAAAATTTAAAAGGCCAATTTTTTAATTGGCCTTTTTTTATACTAAAAAATAAAAAACAGCGTTTCGAATAAAAACTCATTCATATGAACTTCATCTTCGTCATAGCTTTTTTATTAAGTTTTACTTCTTGTAAAAAACAAGAAACACTTTCTAATTCAACAATTTTAATTTCCGAAAAACAAGTAATTTCTTCAATTGAAAACCCGAATTCATTTGCAGAAAAGTTATCAAATGCAGCGATTCAAATTATTGACAAAAATGTGATTTACACACCCGATTATGTAAAATTAAAATATCCAAACGGTGATGTACCTGCTAAAACTGGCGTTTGTACAGATGTAATAATTCGTGCTTACAGAAAATTAAATATAGATTTACAAAAAGAAGTTCACGAAGATATGGCAGCGAATTTTACAAAATATCCTAACTTAAAAAAATGGGGATTAAAAACGACAGATAAAAATATCGACCATAGAAGAGTCCCGAATTTAGAAGTTTTCTTTGGCAGAAAAGGAAAAACGTTATCAATTACTCAAAACGCAAACGATTATAAAACTGGCGAAATTGTAACTTGGATGATCCATGATAAATTGCCGCATATTGGAATTATTACACATTTAAAATCGGAAGATGGTAAACGTAATTTAATTGTTCACAATGTGGGTAATGGACAAGTGTTAGAAGATTGTTTGTTTAGTTATACGATTGTTGGACATTTTCAATATGGGAAATAATTTGAAGATTAATTAATTTGAAGATATGAAAATGAATACTCAATTTTCAAATTCTCAAATTCTCAAATTAATGGATCAAATTTTTCACTTCATCAAAATTCAATCCGCCATAATTACCTGAACTCATTAAAAGTAAAGCAGAATTATTAAAATCTTGAGCAAATAAATAGTTTTTAAATTCTGTTGGATTGGTATAAATAATTAAATCTTTTCTATTAAATGCTTGTGCAATTTGTTCGTAAGAAACTTCATCTAATTGTTTAATTTTTACTGCATCTGGCGAATAAAAAACTACGGCAACATATGCTGCGTCTAAGGCACTTTCGTACTCTTTTAAAAATTCAGCATTTAAACTGCTATAAGTATGTAATTCTAAACAAGCAATTAATTTTCTGTCAGGATATTGATCTTTTACTGCTTTTGTAGTGGCTGAAACTTTACTTGGCGAATGGGCAAAATCTTTATAAGCTACTTTATTACTACTCTCTGCAATTTTCTCTAATCGTTTACTTGCGCCTTTGAAGGTGGCAATTGCTTCGTAAAAATCAACCTCATCTACACCCATACATTGACAAATCCATTTGGCTCCAGCTAAATTATTTAAATTATGTGCACCAAAAACTTCAATTGGCATTGGACCTTCTGGCGTGTCTAATAAAGTCGTTCCGTTTTCAACAGTATAACTTGGTGTTTGATACGCAATTTTACGAATTGGGTTTGTGGTTTCTTCAGCTACTTGTTTAACGGTTGCGTCTTCTTCATTATACACTAAAATACCGCCATTTGTAATTTGCGATGTGAAAATACTAAATTGTTCTACATAATTTTCAAACGTAGGAAACACATTAATATGATCCCAAGCAATACCTGAAAGCAAGGCAATATTTGGTTGATATAAATGAAATTTTGGTCGTCTATCCATAGGAGAAGACAAATATTCATCACCTTCTAAAACTATAAAATCGTTAGTTTCTGTAAGATGTACCATCGTATCAAATCCTTCTAATTGTGCACCAACCATGTAATCTACTTCAATATTATGATAATGCATTACGTGTAAAATCATTGAAGTAATAGTTGTTTTTCCGTGTGAACCACCAATTACAACTCTTGTTTTGTTTTTAGATTGTTCGTATAAAAATTCTGGATACGAATAAATTTTCAATCCTAATTCTTGTGCTTTCAACAATTCTGGATTATCTTCTTTTGCGTGCATTCCTAAAATAACAGCTTCAATATCAGTTGTAATTTTTTCAGGAAACCAACCCATTTCAATAGGCAATAATCCTTTCTTTTCTAATCGAGATTTAGAAGGTTCGAAAATAGCATCATCGCTACCTGTTATTTGATATCCTTTATTGTGTAACGCTAATGCTAAATTGTGCATGGCTGCTCCGCCAATGGCTATGAAATGTGTACGCATATTTTTAGTTTATGAGTTTAGAAGTTTATGAGTTTAGAAGTTGGGCGAGATACCTATTAACCATTTAAGCCCATAAACTTTTTAAACTATTTTTTAATGTTTTGTGCTTTGTTTTTATCTTTTAACTTATACATATATAAATCGTATAATTTGGCATATGTTATGGCTGATTTACCTAATTGATGTGCTTTTATTAAATTTACTTCTGCAGCTTTATATCTTTTGTAATATACATCTATGTAGCCTTTTGCCAAATAACCCTCCACTTTTGAAATCACCATAAGCTCATTAGCGTACTTTACTGCTTTGGTTTCGCTACCGCCAATAATTCCAGGCAATTCAATATATAACATAACTAACGCCCAACGCGATTCAATGTGTTTTTTATCTAAATTAGCAGCCGTTAAAAAAGCCGTTTCTATATCTCCTATCATACCAACTGCCTTTAATTTATTTACAGATTTGGCTTTCATCCCTAATGCACCACCATATTTAAACCAATACGTAGCGCTATTTGGGTTTTGAAGTTTTAATTTTTTATAATAAGCAATTGCGACATCCCATTTTTTTGAATTTCCAGCTATATCGCCTAAATATTCAATGGTTTTTAGATGGTTGGGATCTGATTTTAAGTAACTTTCAAAAACCGCTTTGGCTTCTTCAAACTTTTTTTCTTTGTATAACTTTTCTGCTTTCTCAAACAAATTCTGAGAAAGCAAGCACTGTGAAAATAATAAGAGAAAGAAAAAGAGTTTTTTCATGAATTAAATTTATTTTCAAAAATAAGAAAACAATTCGTTTTTATCAATAAAAAGAAATACTAAATACGTGATTTGTTTATTTAAATGGGTGACGTTGCTGCCAAATGGTTTCGGGTTCTAAATTTTTAAATATTTTTCCTAAAAATCTATTGACTAATAGATTACTATGGTAGATGAAACCCGACATCAAAACAGGTGTCGCTCCTATTGAACTTTTAATTTCTAAAGCGGTTCTACCAAATATAATTTTTTTGAAATTATGAGTAATTCCAAATTCTGTCATGTTATATAACATATTCAAATACAACATTTTATCTTTTTGAACTTGATCATCGTATCCTAAAAAATAGGTTTCTAAAACCGAATCATTTAACAAAACGGAATGAAATCCCACTAATTTTTCATCTAAAAAATATCCAAAAATTTTAAAGCCATCTCCACATTGTTTTTTAAATGTTGAAAAATGGTTTTTTGCTAAGAAAAAAGTATTAAAAGGTGCATTTTTAGCTACATGATGATATAATTCATTAATTTTATTTTCATGAAAAAGAACTGCTTCTATATCTAATTCTTTCACTAAAATTCCTTCAAACTTTTTATGGGCTCTTTTATATTGATCTCGATATTTTTTTGAAAAAGCATTATAATAGTCTTCATTTGATTTCCAATTTGATGGTATTTCGAAAATCATATTAGGTTGTGTTTTGAATTCGTACACTTTTTCGAAAGCATACTTTTTAAATTCTATAGCACAATTTTGGTAAAAATCTTTAAAAGAAACCAAATGAATTTTAGTCCCTTTTTGTTTGAAATACGCCTCTAATTCTTTTGAACTTTGCCTCAAAATAAAACTAATTTTTTCAAAACTAATTTCTTTATTGAAAGCAAAAGCATTTTGACCGGTAATCATATTATTGCCAATAAAGAGTGTATGTGAAGCAAAATTTCGAAAAATAAAATTTCGAATAAATTTTTTAAAAAAGTTATCTCTTTCACCAAACGATTCTAATTTATTTAAATCTAAATATTGGGCTAAAGAAACACCTATTAGTTCTGATTTTTCATAAAAACCAATATAAAAACATTGCATATTTGTTGGCGCCGAAAGTTCTAAAACTTGTAAATATGGAATTTGTAGAAAATGATTTGCAGCAGCAACTGCATTCCAATTTTCTGGCAGGTATTTAATTGTTTCAAATATTTTTATAGTAATTTTTTCCAAGGCATAAAAAAGTCCCACAAATGTAGGACTTCTATTTTATAAATAAATGTTAATTATTTCCAACCGCAAATAATTGCACCCATAATAGTTAATGAAACCATCCAATAACCTGAAGTTACCAATATATATTTCCATGATTTTTGTTCAAATAAACTATTAATTGCTGTAATTGGTAAAATGAATAACAAGCCAGTCATAAAACCATGTAGTGCTCCGTGTTGAAAACTTCTAAATGCATCTCCGTAATCTGTCATAAATGCTGCATACGACGGTAAAGCTTTTGTTGCATCTCCACCAACCATGCCTAACGCACCAAATTGATGAATTACTATTCCAGATAATGTAAATGAAATTAAAAAAGAATAAAAAATGGTTAATCCAAAGACTTTAAGCATATTACTTTGACGTGCTTTTTCATGGGTCATCCCTGTTTCATTCATCCAAATTGTTCCAAAAACTTTCGGATTGTACCAAACAAAACCCACTATTAAAGAAACAAAAGTGGCTGCTAAAATTGAGTAAAAATTTAAAGGCATAATTAAAATATTTAATTGGTTAACGAATCAAATATAAAAAAAATTAAAAAAATCAATGCTTTTCTTCTGTACGATACAAACAACAACCGTGAATTTTCGCATACTGTTCGTCAGTAGCTTTAATATCTTTTGTGTCATGACCTACTTTTGCGATAGCTTTCTCTACATCTAAAACAGTACATTTTGTTTCATCAATAATTAAATGTAAATCTTGATGATCAACATGCCAAGTTGCACTTTTTACTCCTTTTACAGAATAGGCTGCTTTTTCGATGCGTTTTTTACACATATCGCAATTTCCATTTACTTCAATTTCTACTTTTTTATTTTTGTTAAGTTGTTCTTGTGCGTTTGCATTCATTCCTAACAAAGCAAACACTACTACTAAAACTATTTTTTTCATGATTTTTATTTTTTAATGATTTGTTCTTTTTTATCTTTTATTTTAAATCGTATTCCAGCATAATACATCGTCCCAAAAACGGGGCCATAAATCATGGTACTATCAAAATATGAACTATTAGGATTATCTGATGCAATTATGGCATTATTCTGTTTAAAGTTTCCTAAATTTTCTGTTCCAAAATACATTTCAAATGTACTAGAAAATGTTCTTGTTATTTGTGCATTTACAAGCTGATAACTTGGCGTATGTTCCGATAATTGATATTGAACTGGGTTTGCTTGTGTATTTGGTAATCTTTGATGACCAATCCAATTAAAAGTGGCATCAAATTTCCATTGCTGTCCTTTTTCTAAAATATGCGTTTCGTAAGCTATATTAGCAAAGAAACGATTTTTAGCTTGTAAAGGTTTATCTAATAATCCGGTCGCATAATCGGTTTTAACATTTAAATATTTATAGGCAGTTCTAACATTTAAATGCGTCATTAAATTAATATTCCATTCAATTTGAAAGGATTCAGCAAAACTTTTTCCAGTTAAGTTAGAGAAAGTCACTTGCCTTGCATTTTCCAAATCTACTACAATTTGATTACTGAAATCTGTTTTATAATAATCCACAACAAGTTCATTTTCTTTTCCAAAAATATAGAATTTCTGAATAAAACTTGTTCCATAATTCCATGCTATTTCTGGATTTAAACCATATAATTTTCCATTATCATTTTTGATAACAATATCTCTAGAACTAGCCAAAAAATTTATGTTTTCAGCAAAAATATTTGAGGCTCTTTTCCCTCTTCCTGCAGAAAAACGGAACGTAGTTTTCTCAAACGGATTATATTTAACATGAGCTCTTGGGGTAAAAAATAAGCCCAATCGATTA